>CAMVTN010000119.1 GCA_947170415.1 uncultured Lachnospiraceae bacterium
AACCTCCGACAGAAGTTCTGGAACCACCGGATACCTGAGAAATACCTACTCTCAAGAGCTTTTCACGAACTGCTGCGGTTTCTCTTGTAGAAATGATCATTCCGGTATAAGGAACAGCGAGACGGATACATGCAGCGATCTTTGTAAATATCTCATCACTGATACCGTTATCAAACATATCCGGATCGATGTCATCAGCTTTTTTCACTCTCGGTACACTGATAGTGTGCGGACCGACTCCATGAACTGCCTCCAGATGTTCCGCATGCATGAGGAGCCCTGCAAACTCATACTTATACTTTTCAAGGCCAAAAAGAACACCAAGTCCTACATCGTCTATGCCGCCTTCCATCGCACGGTCCATTGCCTCTGTATGGTATGCATAGTCCTGTTTCGGACCTGTCGGATGAAGTTCTTCGTATCCCTTTTTATGATAGGTCTCCTGAAAGAGGATATATGTACCGATGCCTGCTTCCTTGAGCTTTCTGTAATTCTCTACGGTTGTAGCAGCGATATTTACATTTACACGACGGATGTCACCATTTTTGTGATGAACTCCGTAGATCGTATTGATACAGTCAAGGATATACTCGATGGGATTATTTACCGGATCTTCACCAGCTTCGATAGCGAGACGCTTATGTCCCATATCCTGAAGCGCGATAACCTCTTTACGAACCTCTTCCTGAGTAAGCTTCTTACGGGCTATATGCTTATTTTTCAAGTGGTATGGACAGTACAGGCATCCATTTACGCAGTAATTTGAAAGATAAAGAGGTGCAAAAAGCACGATACGATTTCCGTAAAAAGCGAGCTTTATCTCCTCTGCTATCTCATACATCTTTTCTATCTTATCCGGAAGTTCGGTCGCCAGAAGAACTGATGCTTCTCTATGAGTAAGGCCTGCACAGGTGCATCCTTTCTCGTTCTTTACCGGTCTCGCCTTTTCCAGTATCTCATCAATAAGCTCAGCATTATTCTTGTTAGCCTCGGCATATTCAAGAGTTGCGAGGATTTCCTCATCATTGATAAAATCCTCTGCTTTCATTGATCTTGGATCATAAACAGCCATGATTTCTCTCCTTCTTTCATTACATCTTAAGCTCAGGGATCACCTTAATACTTCTCTCAAGGATTCCTGTCATCTTTGCGATCACGATTCCATAGTTTGTAAACGGAACCTCCTGATCCATCGCGCTTCGCATGCGGTATCTCATGTCGCGCTCAGTATTCATACAGCCTCCGCAATGTATAACTGCTGTATAAGGACTTAAATCCTCCGGAAAATCTCTGCCGGATGAGGTTTCTATTTTTATATCTTTTCCGCTGTATTTCCGAAGCCACTGCGGTATCTTTACTGTTCCTATATCTCCGCATTGCCTGTGATGCGTACATCCTTCAGCCATAAGTATCGTATCACCATCTTTCAAATGGTCAAGTTTTTGTACTGCTTCAACGGAATTAATGAGTGTTCCTTTGTACCTCGCCATAAGTATAGAAAACGATGTCAGAGGTACATCATCAGGAACAACACTGCTTACATATGCAAACGCCTGACTGTCCGTAATAACGATCGATGGATCATCACCAAGTCTTGCAAGTGTATCCTTGAGTTCTGTATCTCTCGTAACGACTGCCGTCGCTCCTATATCCAGAGCACTTCTTATCGCCATCTGCTGCGGCATGATGAGTCGTCCCTTTGGCGCAGCCTTATCTATAGGAACCACCAATACCACTGTGTCTCCGGGATTTACGATCCCATCAAGAAGTGTCCTGGAATCATCCTTATCTTTTGCCAGACTTCCAAGCTTTTCTTTTAGTTCTTCTATTCCCTGTCCTGTCTTGGAACTCACAGACAAAATTTTGTCCGTGTCAATTATGTCTAACGTATCTTTTATATCATCTTCTCTGAGATCTGCCTTATTCCAAACAAGAATATATGGTATCTCATGCTTCCGGAACATCTCCAAAAGCTGTCGGTCTTCGCCTCTCACCCCGACTGCAGAATCCACTACAAGCACAGCGATATCCGTATTATTTATTACCTGCTTTGTTCTCTTAACTCTAAGTTCGCCAAGCTCACCTTCGTCGTCAAAGCCCGGTGTATCTATTATCACTACCGGTCCAAGAGGCAATAATTCCATTGCCTTTGTGACAGGATCTGTAGTCGTTCCCTTAATATCCGACACCACAGCCAGATCCTGTCCTGTTATCCGATTTACCAGACTGGATTTTCCCGCGTTTCTGCATCCAAAAAAACTGATGTGGAGCCGGTTAGCAGATGCTACCGCATTCATATTCTCCTGAAAACTCAATAGTATTTCCTCCATAATAAAGAATCCGACTTTATCGGATTCTCCGCGAAAGCGCGGGAGCCGCAAGGCGCGCAGTCAAAAGCCGGGGGATACACTTCCCCCGGCTTTTATTTCTCATAACTTTCACCTAAAGAGCTATCGATAATGCTTGTCCATAACTTTTTGGGTATCAGGGGCCCACTCCTATCGAATATAGTCTCATTGGTAAATATCGTCAATGCAGAACATATTATTTATCATTTTTTTGTAAAAAAACTTAATGCGAAATATTTTCCGTGGCTATCTCCTCATACCCTTCATACCCTTCATGAAGCATTTCTGTTGAAATATTTCCGGCTTCATCTTTACTAAATTCGTAAAGATTATATTCACCATCTATGAACTTATAATCTTCACCATTGTCCTGATAATGAACGTATTTTCCGGCTCCGGGAGTCAGAAGCAGTGTCAGTTTATTATATGGCTTTTCACCTACATACTGAACCTGATCATACATAGGAATAATGCTGCCTTCCTTTATGTAGATCGGGCATACTCCGAGCGGTGCGTCTTTTATAATATACGTTTTACCTGTGTGCTTTTCACCTGTCCAGTAGTCATACCAGGTTCCCTCAGGCAGATATACCATTTTCTTGGAAGCTCCTTGTGTCACTACCGGAGACACCAATATATTTTCTCCCACCAGAAACTCGTCATTGAGATTAAATGTGTTCTCATCGTCTTCGTAATGGAGCACGAGAGGTCTCATTATCGGAAGTCCTGTTTCCTGTCCCCGGTAAAAGAGATCGTAAATATAAGGCAAAAATTTGTACCGAAGTTCCACGTATTTTCTATAAATATCCGTTGTTTCATCATTGAATTTCCACGGTTCCTGTGCTCTCGTCCCCTTTGCTGAGTGATTCCTGAAAAATGGAGAAAATACAGCTGCTTCTATCCATCTGCACATCAATTCAGAGTTTGAATTCGCTCCGAAACCTCCTATATCAGTTCCTGCAAGTGCATATCCGCTGATACCCAAACTGCAAAGCTGTGGGATCAACATCTGCAGATGTGCCCATAGACTTTGATTATCCCCTGTCCATACTGCCGCATATTTCTGCGTTCCTGCATAGCACGCCCTGGTGATCACCAGCGGTCTTTTCCCGGTCAGTTTTTTCATACCGTTAAATGTTGCCATGTCCATAAAATGAGCATAAACATTGTGTACTTCCCTGTGATCAGTCTTTCTGTCTCCTATATGAAATACCACATCATCGGGAAGCGGACCTTCAAAACTCGCCGGCTCATTCATATCGTTCCATACAGCCATGACTCCCATATCTGTGAGGTTTTTATGGCTGTCGGCCCACCAGTCACGCACTTCTTTTCTACCGAAATCAGGGAAAGTTGCGTCTCCGGGCCATACCTTATTTACATAAACTACGCCATCAGCATCCGTTGCAAAGTATCCGTTTTTTATCCCTTCATCGTACATGAAGTATCCTGCTTCTTTTTTTGTTCCGGGATCGATTATCACAACAGGCTTAAATCCCTCATGTGAAAGTTCTTCCATGAGCTTGCCCTTTTTTTCATAATACTCTTCATCCCACGTAAACACCTTGAAGTTATCCATGTAATCAATATCATACTGGACAGACTCACAGGGAATCCTATATTTTCTCATGCCATAGGCAACTTCTCTTATGTCAGACGCGGATTCATAACCCCATCTGCACTGATGATATCCGAGTGTCCAGAGCTGCGGCAGAGGTGTTCTTCCTGTCAGAAAAGTATAGTTCCTTATCACATCTGACATTTTTTCACCATACAAAAAATAGTAGTTCAGGTTTCCGTCATCTGCTCCGTATACAAAGTAATCACCATTTTCTTTTCCAAAATCAAAGTATCCATGATAGGTATTATCATAAAAAAGTCCATAGACACTAGTCTTTTTCTTACAGATAAAGAAAGGTATAGATTTATATAGTGCCGGTAACGCCTCAGTATGAGCACTGGGAATATCTGAATTCCAGTTTTCAAAGTAGTACTCTCTCTTATTCAGATATCCGGTCTTATCACCAAGTCCGTAGAAGAGATCTTCCTTATCTATTCTTTTTAAGTCCTGAACCTTGTATTCACTGCGCACAAAAGCAGACGCATCATGTCCCTCCTCCGTCAGCTGCTTCATCGACTTCTCACTTATTGTCTCAGGGATCATCCGATTCCCTTTGTAATCACACACGATCACCTTTCCGGCTTTATCCGTTATCTCCACAGAAAAATCTTCTCCGACCTTGATGTTCATTTTTTTGCCGGATATATTTACCCCATCTTTACTTTCCCTGCACTCGTACTCACACGGAACAAACTTATCTCCCTCAACTGCTACCGATATGTAATCATCCATTTGCCAAGGAATTTCAAATCTCACTATTTCATCACTTATATAATAAATATTTGCCTTACCCATCTCATATCGAAGTTCGATCCCATTTCCAAAATCACTATAATCCTTAAACTTTCCTAATCTCATATGATCTCCATTTTCCCTATATTTTTACTATTCTTTTACAGATCCCATAACCAGTCCGCTTATCAGATATTTCTGTAAAAAAGGATATATCAAAAGAAGCGGTATTACTGCCACTACGATCTTTGCAGCATTTAAGTTTCTATTTGAAAGTTTTGTTATATTCTCTAATGTAGAACTCGTAACAGACTGTTCCATAAGTTCCTGCAGATTTATATTAAGAGACTGGATATATGTCATTATTGGATAATCTTCAACTTTTCTCATATAGATGAGTCCGCCAAAAAAGTCATTCCAACTGCCAACTACACTAAATAATGAAACTGTCGCCAACGCAGGTTTTGCACACGGCACCATGATCTTTAGAAGAACATCTAATGGTGTTGCCCCATCTATCACTGCCGCTTCTTCCAATGCCTTTGGTATACCCTTAAAGAAATTCATAAGCAGGATCACACTGAAGATCGGAACAGCTCCGGGTAATATCAATGCCCATATACTGTCAAGCAGCCCTAAATCTTTAACAACTATATATGTCGGTATCATTCCGCCATTAAATAACATGGCAAAAATCAACAGGTTCATGTAGATATTTCGAGCCTTAAATTCTCTTTTGTTCTTTGTCATAACATACGCCATAGGGACTATCAAAACAAGATTTAGTATAAGCGTCACAAAAACTCTGACGACAGAAATCATAAACGACTTCCAAAACTGCAAATCTTCCAATATTTTTTTATAAGCAGCAAGCGTGAAATCTACAGGCAGCAGTCCTACTCTGTTTGCCGTAACTGCCGCACTTCCGCTAAATGATATCGAAACAATATTTATAAGCGGAAGAAAGCAGATAAGACCTGATGTGATGATCAAAGTATATATAATTACATTTCTCAGTTTTGAACTTGTACTTTTACTATCCAGCATTTCAGTCCTCCTAGAATATTTTCTGATCAGTGAATTTCTGCGTTAACCGGTTTGCACCGAGAAGCAATATCATTGACACGATCGAACGACAAAGACCGACTGCTGTTCCAAAACTGTACTGACGTCCTACAAGACCTATCCTGTACACATAAGTATCGAGGACATCTCCCGATTCATATACGATCGGCGAGTACAGATTATAGATCTGATCAAATCCGGCACTCAGTACACTGGTCAGATTCATGGCTGTCATTAGCAGGATGATAGGCAGCATTCCCGGGATAGTAACATTCCATATCCTCTTCCACCATGAAGCTCCGTCCATAGCCGCTGCCTCATGAAGTCCCGGGTCGATTCCGGTGATCGCCGCCAGATAGATCACGGAATTGTAACCAAACTCTTTCCACACATCCGTGCCGATGATCATCTTATTAAAGATCTTATTATCTCCTAAAAAATTCACCGCATTGATACCAACCCCCGAAAGAAACTGATTCGCAAGACCGCTAAGGCTAAATAGATTTACGACTACTGATGCCAGCACTACCCACGACAGGAAATGCGGCAGATAAACAATAGTCTGAACCGATTTCTTTAAGAACCTGTTCTTTATCTCATTTAACAGGATTGCAAACATTATGGAAATAATCATTCCGAGTATTATCTTCCCTAATGCGATAAATAATGTGTTCCTTATGACTCTGCCTATATCCGGCAGCGAAAGCATATATGTAAGATGCTTTAATCCGACAAATTTTGACCCTAGGAGTCCCTTAGCCGGTATAAAATCCTGAAATGCCATGGTAAGCCCGAGCATAGGCATATAG
>CAMVTN010000120.1 GCA_947170415.1 uncultured Lachnospiraceae bacterium
GGCAGTACCGAAAGGCGCTATTTTACGCTGGGTGACGGCATCGGTTTTGTACCCACTTTATCCTTTAAATGTCACTATCGTAACACCGGAATCGCCTTCGCCGTAGGCTCCGAGGCGATAATTCTTTACATACTTGCAGTTCTTGAGGTAGCCGTGAACCACTTCACGGAGGATACCGCTACCCTTACCGTGGACGATACGGACCGTTGAAAGGTGTGATACATATGCGTCATCAAGGTAGGATGCAAGTGCCTCGCGGGCATCGTCACCCTTCATACCAATGAGTTTCAGTTCTGGATGGATGGTCGCAGCTTTTGAAAGTCCCTTTCCGATGCTGCTGATGCCATATCCCTGACGTCCTGCGTTATCGTCTGCCAGGTCGGACAGATTAACCTTATATTTAATGATACCGCACTGAACGGACAGATTTCCCTTGGAATCAGGAAGAGTCTGCACATTTCCCTTGAGGTTCAGGGAAATGATCCTTACGTTCATGCCGATCTTGATCTTTTTACGGTCAAGATTGCCGTGTGGACGGTCTTTCTCCGGAATAGCACTGAGTGAAGGAGACGGCATTCCTGATGAAGACTTTGTCTTATTCAGTGACTCACGAAGCTTTGCTCTGTCTTTTTCGGCAGCACGTATAGCATCAGTATCGGCATATTTCTGCATATGTTTGATAGTTGCATCTGCCGTTTCCTTTGCGTCTGCAAGGAGTTTACGAGCTTCTTCCTTTGCTGATGCGAGGATCTTATTTTTGGACTCTTCGAGCTTCTGCTTTCCGGAGTCGAGTTCTTTCTGCATTTTCTCGATCTGAGCCTGAGTATCTGCGATCTCTCTCTGCTTTTTCTCAAGAGTTATACGGTTTTTCTCAAGGCTTGCGAGGAGGTTTTCAAATTTCTCATCTTCTTCGCTTACGCGCTTTTTAGCATCTTCGATGATCTTTTCCGGAAGACCGAGGCGTTTACTGATGGCAAAAGCATTACTCTTACCGGGTACGCCAACGAGGATACGATAGGTAGGACTGAGAGTCTCTACGTCAAATTCACAGCAGGCATTTTCAACCCAGGATGTAGTAAGAGCGTATTCTTTAAGCTCTGCGTAGTGAGTAGTTGCCATGGTGCGTATGGAACGCTGATGCAGGTGATCGAGAACTGCCATTGCGAGAGCGGCACCTTCTGTAGGATCGGTACCGGCGCCAAGCTCATCAAAGAGGCAGAGGGAAGTGATATTTGCCTCTTTAAGTATCGAAACGATGGTCTTCATGTGAGACGAGAAGGTCGAAAGGCTCTGCTCGATACTCTGCTCGTCACCGATATCTGCGAATACTTCCTTAAAAACAGAGAGCTCGGAGCGGTCTGCGGCAGGGATATGCAGACCGGACATACCCATGATCTCAAGGAGTCCGACGGTTTTAAGAGATACGGTTTTACCACCTGTATTCGGACCGGTTACAACAAGGAGATCAAATTCGTCTCCGAGATGAATGTCGATAGGAACGACTTTCTTTTTATCTATAAGCGGATGACGGGCACTCCGGAGCTTTATGATCTCACCGGTATTAAATATCGGGCGTGTGGCATTGTGATCGAGCGCAAGTTCTGCACGGGCAAAGATAAAATCGAGTTCTACGAGGATCTTGTAATTTGCGCGGATGACTTCTTCATGAGAACCAACGCGGAAACTCAGCTCCTTAAGGATTTCCTGAATCTCTGCTTTTTCCTGAAGCTCAAGCTCACGGATGGCATTATTAAGATTAACCACGGACTGAGGCTCGATAAATAAAGTGGAACCCGTTGCAGACTGGTCGTGTACCATACCGGGAACCTGTGATTTATACTCGGCGCGGACCGGCACACAATAGCGGTTGTCACGCATGGTTATGATGCTGTCCATGAGGTAGTTTTTAAGCGCACCGTTTACGAGTCCCTGCAGTGTGGAATGAACCTTTTCCTGCGCGGAGATCATGCTCTTACGGATATGACGGAGCTCAGGGCTGGCATCATCGGCAATGGTATCGGCATCAATGATGCAGCGGCGTATCTCACGTGAGATTCCGCTGTCCGGTTCCAGGCAGGTAAAACGGTCAGTCAGGGAATCAGTCTGGGCCTCGCCATCTTCGCCGCCCTTTTCGCCATAGGATTTTACGCGGGCGGTGGTCTCTAAGAGAGAAGCGATGTTCATGAGTTCACGAGTGCTAAGGACACCTCCTGCGGATGCCGTGTGAAGCTGCATGTTTATATCGTGGATACCTGAAAATGAAACAGAACCGTTGGCAAAGATACGGGACAGAGCATCAGCTGTCTCAGACTGGGCGTATTCTATCTCGGTTATATTGTCCATGGGAACCAGATTCAGACAGAGTTCCTTTGCCTTAGCAGATGAAGCATGGGACGCAAGCTGTTCTCTGATATTATCAAATTCAAGTTTATGAAGTACTTTTTCGTTCATGATAGCCTTTCATTCGTTAGTTCAAATTCGTGGAGAATCCGACAAAGTCGGATTCTTTGCTCTGATTATACTATGCGAAACTCTTCGTAGGCAAACTTTATAGATAGTGAACAGTAACACTCGCTTTCGGCATGCTCATATAACGGATTTTTACTTTTGACCCTGTCAGCATATGATGATAAAATAAGTAAAATGTTTAGAACGGTTACCGGTTAAATAACGACTACTAAAAAAGAAAAGCGAATCATATCATGGATGAACAGAATCCTTCAGAATTTCAATTCATAAAAGAAAAAATCAAGGATAAACCAATAAACAGAAAAAGGGTGGCAGAGAGACTTGTAATAGGTATAATAGCTGCCGCTATTTTTGGTGCCGTGGCAGCGCTTGCTTTTGCATTTGTCTTAAACAGAATGACAGCCTCTATGCGTACAACGGTCGTGAGTATCCCATCCGATGAAGATAATACAGGTGATGCGGAGAAGCCTACAGAGTCGGGGGCGTCGGAAGTGTCTGATAATGCCGTGGATATTGGCAACGAAGAGGACGAGACAAAAGTCGTGATAAGACGTGTCACGGAGCATGTCTCGCTTACTACGGATGACTATAAAGATCTGTATCGTGCGCTTTATACAAAGGCACAGGTCGTAGATCAGTCGATCGTGACAGTGACAGGGGTAAAGTCGGATCAGGACTGGTTCGATAATACCTTTGAGGATACAAATCAGACCTCCGGTCTGATAGTGGCAAATAACAATAGAGAATTACTGATACTGGCGGTTAATCTGCAGTCAAAGAGTGCGGATAAGCTAAGTGTGACTTTCCATGATGGAAGTACGGCAGAGGCTACGGTCAAAGAAACTGACAGCAATACAGGACTCGAGATCCTTGGTGTAAACATGAATCAGATCGATGCAGACACCATGAATCATATTCGGGAAGCGACACTTGGAAATTCTGCTTCATCGGGAGTCTCCGGAAAGCCTGTTATCGTAGTCGGAACACCATACGGTACGGGAGGAAGCCTTGCATACGGATTTATCTCTACCAAAGAACGAAATGTTGCCTTGACGGATAGGAACATTGGGCTTCTTTGTACTGATATCTACGGAAGCACACAGGCAACGGGTGTTATTGCGGACTATGATGGTGAAATACTCGGCATCATAAATCAGAAGGTGGCTTCTGAGGATATGCCGAATCTCATGACAGCCTACTCCATATCAGATCTAAAGGAGCTTATAGAGAAGCTCTCTAACGGCAAACAGCCGGCGAGACTGGGAGTTAGAGGAACCGATGTCACAAAAGAGATAAATAAAGAGAATGGGATACCTATCGGGGCTTATGTAAAGAGCATCGATATGGATTCTCCTGCGATGAATGCAGGGATACAGGGCGGAGACGTGATCACAAAGATCGGAACACAGAGCATAGAGACTTTCGAGGATCTGACAAATGCACTTATGAAGCTCCAGCCGGAAGATGAGACAGTTGTAACTGTTAAAAGGTATGCCCATAAGGAATACATTGAAATGACATTTGAGGTAACGCTTGATCAGGCGGGCTGACGCAAGGACAGCGAATGATCTTGACATAAGAGCAGTACTAGGAAGGATTTTAGTAAGAAATGAAGTACATCAACGAACTGAATGAAGGCGACAATCTGTCAGATGTTTATCTGTGTAAGTTTAAGCAGCAGGCAGTAACACGTAACGGAAAGGCATATCTAAACGTTATCCTTCAGGACCGTACAGGAACGCTGGATGCAAAGATATGGGAGCCGAATTCAGTAGGGATCGCTGATTTTGATACACTTGACTATATTTATGTATATGGCGAGGTTTCACGTTATCAGGGCGCTCTGCAGGCGTCTCTTAAGAGAGTAAAGGTTGCGCAGGACGGAGAATACGTTCCGTCTGATTATGTACCTGTCAGCAAGTTCAATATTGATGAGATGTATAAAGATCTCACAGCTGTTATCGGTACAGTAAAGAATACTTATCTCAATACGCTCCTTACAAAACTTTTTATCGAGGATAAGGATTTTGTAAAAAGATTTTGTGAGAATTCAGCGGCAAAGTCTATTCATCATGGATTTGTAGGCGGACTTCTGCAGCATACACTTGCAGTTACCCGTCTTTGCAAGATTTATACAAAAGCATATCCTCTGTTAAATCATGATCTGCTGATCTCGTCAGCACTTCTTCATGATATCGGTAAGGTGAAGGAAATTTCTGCTTTCCCGCAGAATGATTATACAGACGCAGGTCAGCTCCTGGGACATATAATGATCGGTGCGGAGATGATCGGAGAGATCGCAAAGACGATCCCGGGATTCCCGGAAAAACTTCTCCGTGAGCTGCAGCACTGCATACTGGCACACCACGGTGAGCTTGAGTACGGTTCTCCGAAGAAACCGGCTTTGATGGAAGCAATGGCACTGAATCTCGCAGATAACACAGATGCCAGAATGGAGACAATGACAGAGCTCCTTGAGGGTCAGCAACCGGAGAATCAGAATGACTGGATGGGATATAATCGTATCTTTGAATCCAACATCCGTCGTGCCGGAGACTGGCAGTAATAGTTGGAGGTTCCTATGGATTTTCAGAAAAATCAGACGATCCGACTGGAAATTACAGACTTGGGAAATGAAGGGGAAGGCATCGGAAAGATCGATGGCTTTCCTTTCTTCGTTAAAGATGCTGTAGTCGGAGATGTTATAACTGCCGGTGTAATGAAGGTCAGGAAAAACTTTGGATTTGCCCGGCTTATATCCGTGGAGAAACCGTCTCCGGACAGAGAGGATGCGGTTTGTCCTGTTGCTAGACCTTGCGGTGGATGCCGTTTGCAGCATATGTCTTATGAGGCAGAACTAAGATTTAAGCAAAAAAAGGTGCATGACTGCCTGCTCCGTATCGGCGGTATACCGGAAAAGATATTGGGACCTGCGGAAGAACCTATAATGGGGATGGAAAAGCCCTGGAGATACAGGAACAAGGCGCAGTATCCTATCGGAGTCAATGCTGAGGGAAGGGTCGTTGCAGGATTTTATGCAGGAAGAACTCACTCTATTATCGAGAGTGAAGACTGTGCGCTTACTCCGCCCGAATTTCAAAAGATCCTGAGAGTAATACTGAACTTTATCGAGGATCACCACATCCGTCCTTATGATGAAAAAACAGGAAAGGGACTGGTTCGACATGTTCTGTTAAGAAAAGGTTTTGCTACAGGCGAGATAATGGTGTGTCTCGTGTGTACTTCAGCGAAGTTCCCACATAGCGAAGAGTTTGTGCAGGAAATGAAGGGAATCCCCGGAATGACTTCGGTCTGCATAAATGTTAATCCTGAAAAAACGAATGTTATTCTTGGTAAAAAGACGGAGACCCTTTATGGAGAGGGATATATTACAGATATCCTCGGCGGCTTGAAGTTTCAGATTTCTCCATTGTCTTTTTATCAGGTGAATCCTGTGCAGGCAGAACGACTTTATATGAAGGCCATGGAGTATGCAGGACTTACAGAGGGAACCGCGCTTCCTGCGGATGGACGGCAGGTACGTGATGTCTGGGACATCTGCTGCGGTATCGGAACCATTACACTTTTTGCTGCAAATACCATAAATAAGACTCGTGAAAAGCTCTCGGATGAAGAAAAAGCATCTCTTCCGGAGGTACGTATCCACGGACTTGAGATCGTTCCTGAGGCTATAGAGGATGCTAAGGTAAATGCGTCACTGAACGGTATCGAAAACGTTGATTTTGTGGCGGCTGCTGCCGAGGAATATATGCCGAAATATCTGCAGGAGCACCCGGACGCAAGAGCGGATGTGATCATTGTTGATCCGCCGAGAAAGGGACTTGATCCCGAAGTTCTGCGCGCCGCGGTTGAAATGCAGCCGGAACGCTTTGTATATGTGTCCTGCGATCCTGCAACACTCGCCCGTGACCTTAAGATTATGCTGGCAGCCGGATACAAACTAACTAAATTCCAGGCATACGATCAGTTTTCACGGACGTCACATGTGGAGACTGTAGTGTTGCTCACAAGAGTGAACTAATAGAAATCCTTGAATT
>CAMVTN010000121.1 GCA_947170415.1 uncultured Lachnospiraceae bacterium
TTCGAAGTTTTGGTATTTGTCTTTGTCGTCTGCACTTTCCTTCTTGCTCTGGGAAGCACATTTAGAAAACAGTTCGTTGTTATCTCCTTTTCCGATAAAGAAACACATGAGGAATACAAATTTACATCCTCTATGGATGTCGTTGCTAAATATGCAGATGGGCGGTTAGAATTATCTAATCTGTACAACAAAGAACACCTAATTGATTTAAGGTCCTTATCCAGTTTATCAAATCTAACTGAAATCTATATAGACTTCAAAGGGAACGCAAAAATACAACAGTTACTCCTTCCTTCCACCATATCACCCCTAAGATGTGAAATACATGCGTCTTCATGCGGAACAATTATCGGCGACGATCTGAGTTCCACCTACTTCTTTCTATTTACCCAACCGGAATCCGTCGTTTCAAAGAATAATAAAATTGCTTCAATAGTGATAGACAATCCCAGCTCCCTGTTGTTCTTGGAAAAAGGCGAATACGAAAACGTAATTATCTATTCGGATAATAACATGATTCCCTCCAGTTCCTGTTCAATTACGAAACTCAATCTAACAGGAAAAACCTGGAATATAGATAGGTTAAACAATAACCACACTATTGTAAGTCTCTCTGTTACAGGTGATGTTATTGATTTGACTCCATTACACTCCACAAACATTGTTGAACTGTCAATATTCGGTAAAACAGTATTATCACAGTTAATTGGAGCGGACAAATTGTCTCACCTTTCTTTGCGGGCTTATTCGGACGACGAGGCGGATTTTAGTTCTATCAATCAGATAAAAAATCTTCAAGAGTTGACTATATATGTTGATTCATCTATCCAAACCCAAAAATATATTGATCACATTTCTGAAGAAGAACTTAAATCAATTTGTGAGTACTATCAACAGTTCTCCGATTTTTATGAGGAGATGCGTGAATTTATTAGGGCTGGTGGAATTATTAACGTTTTTTCCGTTAATGGCTAGATATTCTTCACTTCTTACATCCTTCCTTAAACTATAGACACAAAAACAGTGGGTCCATTTTGCTGACCCACTGTCATTTCAAACAACGCTTTGCCTTCATCGCTATTAATCGTATGTAAGTCCCATAATAATTCTCGTACCACTGAATAATCGCTTAAACAAAGGACTTCCCGAGTTTAGGCGATTTTCTTTTTCCTCGTTTCAGTAAAATATCCATCTTTTGTCCATCTATTACGCTATACGGCTCTTTATTTTACAAAACCATAAAAAACCATATGTCGCTTTGTGCTAACATGGATAATGGAAACTATTTCTTGGTGAACTAGAATGCGAAGGAGTATATACATCATGAAATGGAAAAAGACCGCTTTCATATTTGTCATGATCATATTTGCTGCTATCCTTGTAGCTTGCGAGACTAATAATCCTAAACCAGAACAGATTACCACTCCGCTCGAACAGGAAATCACCACAGCAGATCCGCCATCGGAGATAGACAATCAAAGCGGCGAACAACGGCTATTCCCTTATAACGGAGAACAGTTGTGTGTGTTTGAGCGCAGCACTACCTCTGATGTCGGTTTGTACACAAAGGAAAACTTTTCTTCTCTTCTTCTTTTCGATTACTGCACAGAAACCTATTCAAGAATCGATTTGCCTGATTATAAGTATTATTCAGGCATCAATCCTTCAGCCCCAGTTCTCTGGAATAGTAAAATCCTTACTGTTGAGTGCAGAGCTCTGAGAAACAATTCATATGAGCAGTATATCGATGATGCTCCAAGCAAACTATTCATTATCGATTTACAAACTGGAAACACAAAAGTTGTCGAAACAGACCAACAATACTACCTCTTTGGATCTCCAATCTGGGGTATCCCGGGTGATGAGACTCATATTCTCATTACAGGAAGCAAAGGCCAGAATCAGGATACTCTTCTCTTGAGAGTGGACATCTCAAACGGGACAGTTGAAGACTTGGGTGTGTACAAAGACACCGAGCGAAAGAAGCCTGTAAATGGATTGCCCTTCGACATGTATTGGCAAGACTCAGATGGTTTCACCTATGGCTATAGAGGATCTGATAACATAGATGCCCAGGCATTGTATCGAAAAGAAACTGCTTCTTCAGGAGATTATTCTCTGCTCATTGAAGACTGCTATCCAAATGACTACTATAATCCATATTCTGGAGGCTTCCGGGTATTAAAAAATACAGCATATTATTATGGTGTAAGCAACACTCTAGAATCACCGATGATCTTTTCCTATGATCTCAACAGTGGAAAAATCCTGCAGAGAGCAAAAGATATGGGCGAAAGCCGAATGCCAGTAGATCGGTATGGGACAAAGCTCATCGTTGCTGCTCCAGAGCCAATAAGGAACGGTGTACCGCATTCGCCAGACGACATCGGAATCATAGACGAAAAAGACTTTATGATTTCAGAATTAGAGGCACAAAGCTTTACTGAAAACAATCTTGGCCGTAATAATGAACCGGCGTATTGGTTAGTTCCTGTAGACAATAACCATGCGAGCATCAGTTATTTCTGTAACGGGAAGGAATTCCAACTGGATCTCGTTGGTGAGGAAAATAGCCTCTCATTGTCTAATCCAAAAGCGTATTTGCTATTATGATTTTAAATCGGACAAGCTTAAAGTTAATGCTCTAGTAGATAATGTTCCTCTGGTACTCATCGGAGATTCGATGATAGTTCAGAAAGAAGAAAACAGATATATTGCTATCAATGTGTTTAGCGGTGAAGAAACTGGTGGCTTTTCATTTAGCGATGCATGTTTATCTGACTTTAAAACTGCTAATGAGATATGGCACTATGGGGTCTATCCATGGTTTTGTGTAAGGACAAATAGTTCTTCCGGGGTGAAAAGCTATTGCATTAACATAATGGATGGAAGAGAAACCATTGTTAATGGACAGATCGTGAAAGACCTGGGAACGTATTTTTTGCTTTCGGATTTATCTTTTGTTCAGTATGAATAACTCTATAGCAGAATGGGCTTTGAGAAATTGTAAAGTAAAGATGTACAGCAACTGTCCGCATTAAAGACTTCATGTCCTTTATTCTCCCTCGGACCATAGTGAGAAAGATACAGGACTTGATAGTTCGAAAAAACGTTAAAGTTAAATGAAGAAGTCTCTCGCTCCTTGTCCGGGACGTGAGACTTCTTCATTTTAAATCATGGCCTTACTGTTCTTTTGTTGGGTCCCTTTGCTTTTCTGTGTAGTATAGGATGCCCATATCAGCAACGAAATAAAGTAGCATAAGTGCTGTCCACTTATCCGCAGCAACCATCTTCCCCTGCATATCTTCTGTTAGCAAGTATGTAGTCAGGGATGCAACTGTAGGTGCAAGCGCTGCAAGTTTTACATTATCTTTTGCCATGCTCTCTCCCCTCTTTTTCTTTCTGAGGTAAAGCCAGAGGCGTAAGAGTGCCATCAAAATATTGGCAAGTGCAAGGATGAAGTTTGTGAGCGCCCATTCTTTCTCGTCCGATTCTGCTTCGTTTCCGTTGCTGTTGTTCGGTTTTGTTACAGATACAGGTGCAGGAGTGACTTCTTCTTCATCAGATACTGTCCAATGCGATGTTGTCGGAACAAGCTCCTCGATGATTGAGTATACATTGTTCGTGAACTGATGTCCGTAAACGTTAGTGATATTGACATTTCCAGACACATTGATCACCAGCGGACGTTCTTTCGTTCCTACACTTCCGTAAGACGACAGATCAAGGTTATCTGCAGTGATATTCACGGCGGAATCGCCTGCGGTTGTCTTTCCGTCTACACTGATCACTACATCTTTACCTGTAATATTGTTGATCTCAAGATCTGTGATCGAATGGATGTTGGTATTCTCACCAGTAACAGAGAGAGTATCAACTGCAGTTACTATTGGCTTTTCCTTTGTCCCGACATCTCCGTCTGCGCTGATAACTGCTTCTTTTGCAGTGATATTGGCAGTGTCTTCTTTCATGTCGCCAGCCGTGAGATCTCCGCCGACCGTGAGCTCAAGTTTTCCACCGACTGTGAGGTCGTTTACCTGCAGATCCCCTTCATTAGTTAATGTCGCGTCACCTGCAATCGTTCCATTAATCTCATTCACATCAAGGCTAAACGGATTCTCAGAGGAACCTACATTACCTCCGCCGAGCGTGTTGATATCGGCTTTATTTCCGGCAATAACTGCATCAGATGTTAAATCTCCGTCAGCTGTAATCGAAACATCTCGGTCTTCGTCCGCATTTCCGTCAGCATCGAGGTCTGCGATATGCAAATCTCCATTATTTGTGATGATCACATCTCCCTGCGCGCCAATTGTCAGACTGCCGCCAACATCCAGATTCAGGCTGTTGTCATAACTTCCAACATCTCCACCGGAATGGATCGTCAGATCTTCTTCTGTCGTAATAGAAGCTATTTCTTTTCCAGCTCTTTCAATCAGGTCATCTGCTTTAGCCTGAGCCTTGTCGGCTTCCTCACGCTTCTCTTTTGCCTCATCAAACGCTTTATCAGCAGTTTCTCTGGCTTTATCGGCTTCTGCTCTAGCATCAGCTGCAGCTTCCTCTTTACCATCTGCAACAGCATTGAGTTCTTTTGCCTTATCTGCTGCTTCCTGTGCTTCCTTCTCTTTGTCAGAGAGCTGTTTCTCGAGATCTTCTTTTTGCTTGTTAAGCTCGATTATCTGCTCTGCCTTGTTTTCTTCAGAAAGAACCGGATCGGATTCGATCTCCTTGATTTTATCATTGACTTTGTTGATCTCATCCTTGAGCTTATTGACCGTCTCTGCAGCTTCTTTTGCGTCTTCCTTGGCTTTTTCAGCTTCTTCTCTAGCTGATTCAGCATCACTTTCAGCTTTATCCGCTTTGTCTTCGAGCTCTTTAGCTTCTTCATTAAGAACATTTGCTCTGTCTTCAGCTGTACTTGCAATGTTGTCTGCGTCAGAAGCTTCCTTCAGTGCCTCATCCGCTGCTTTTAGCAGGTCTTCATCGTTTATATCTCTGATGCTGCCAGGAGCGGTGATCTCCGCGTTTCCTTCGGTAGCAGATACCTGGTCTATTACCAGATCTCCACTGACTTCCTTGACATAGACTTCCGCGCCAGCTACTTCAAGCGTTCCGCTTCCGGTATTTCCGGACGATGTATCCACGCTTATTGGTTTATGGGATGTTCCTACGTTTCCTATACCATCTCCATCAGCATCCGCTTTGACGATGACGTTATCACCTTCTATCAAGTTATTACTCTCTGCCAGCACGCTTCCTGCTGCTTCAACGTAAGCTGTATCACCAGCTTCAACATCAGTTCTGATGATGTCGCCGTGTGCTGTGACATCTGCATCATCACCAGCTTTAACGGTGGTACTGATGATGTCTCCGCCTGCTGTGATATCTGCATCGCCGCCTGCTGTAATCTCGCTAGTTGCTCTAATACTTCCGGCGATATTTACCTCTGCATTGCCACCTGCTTCAGCATAGATTGTGATTTCGCCTGTGCTGTGTGCAGCATTATCTGTGTTGTCAAGGACCAGGTTTCCGTATGTAGACACTGTAACTATGCCATCCTGCGTGTCAGCTGTGATTTCGAGGTCCTCATTTGATACTACATGGATGTCATCCTTTGTATCAGCTGTCATGTGACCGCCGATATTGACCTCAATCGGATCTTCGGATGTTCCAGCTGCGCCGTTCGGCACCTCGATTACAGTATTGTCTCCGGATGTGATGTTATCTTTGCCTTCGGCTATCTCTTCATCTGTTCTGACATCTGTGAGATCACCGTCTGTTTTGAGTTCAACATCTTCTCCTGCGAGGATGACTCCCACTCCGGTGCCGCCTTCTATCTCGTTCAGAGCAGCCCTTCCGTTTTCAGCTTCGGCATCCAGCCTCATAGTAGCGTCTTCGATATCCTTGCGCACCCAGTCATATGTGAGATTTACATCAAATACCCAGTGGCCATCTTCATCCATGCGGATGCTTCCGGCACTGTTTCCGCTTCCGTTCGCGTCTGCAACATTCACTACCACAGCAGGTTCATTGTCCCTCTGTTGGAGATCTATAGCACCGCTGTTGGCCTTGATATCCTCAGATGCATTGAGATCGACGTTTCCACCAAGTATGCTCTCATTATCGGAGTCTGTGCTCAGAAGGCTTCCATCCTCAACCGTGATGCTGACATCTCCTCGCTCAGAGCGGATGTAC
>CAMVTN010000122.1 GCA_947170415.1 uncultured Lachnospiraceae bacterium
GCCTGGATAGCCTCGATAACCATTGCCTGCTGTCCCATTGCAGAGCACATGATGATCATAGCAGAAGGATCTGTTGACTTGATCTTTTTAAGAGCCTGGATTCCATCCATCTCGGGCATTGTGATATCCATCAGTACCAGATCCGGCTTAAGCTCATTGTATTTCTCAACAGCCTTTGCACCATTCTCTGCTTCACCGGCAACATTGTATCCATTCTTTGTCAGGATATCCTTGATCATCATCCGCATGAAAGCTGCATCATCACAAATTAAAATATTCTTTGCCATAATAATCTCCTATAATATTATTTTATGATTTCCGTAACTCTGACGCCGAAACTTTCTTCAATGACAACTACTTCGCCCTTGGCAACATATTTTCCATTTACCAGAACGTCTATAGGTTCTCCGGCGATCTTATCCAACTCAATGATAGTACCTGGTGCAAAGTCCAGAATCTCATTAATGGATTTATGTGTCCTTCCCAGTTCGACGGTTACTTCCAGCGGAACATCCTTGATAAGTTCGATGTTCTCCTGACTCTGCAGAGGATTAATGTCCCCTGCGAAATTCTGGAATGTAGCAGGCTGTACATTAACAGGCGGCATACCCATTCCCATCATCTGAGGTGCATAACCCATTGGCATTCCCATTTGTGGCTGCATCATAGGCATTCCCATCTGTGGCATTCCCATCTGTTGCTGCATTGACGGATCCATACCCATCTGAGGCTGCATCTGCGGCGGAGGTGCTGCCGCCTGCGGTGCCGGTTCAGGCGCTGCGCTTTCTTCCGGCGGAGCCTCTGATGTAGTTCCGGTCTCCTTAAAGTGGCTGTACAGTTCTTTTGCAAAATCGATAGGATACAGCTGCATGATCGTACTGTCGACCAACCCTTCTCCTATCTGCATGCTGAATGAGATCTTACAAAACTGACCGCCAAGAAATTCCGCTATATCTTCCGGTCTGCCGAATTCATCCAGATCAACAAGCGATGCTTCCGGAGGACTGATATCTATCATCTTTCCAAGCATTGAGGAAAGAGATGTCGCCGCGGAACCCATCATCTGGTTCATCGCTTCGGAGATAGCCGAGAGATGAAGTTCTCCCAGTTCTCCATCTGTATTGCTTCCATCGCCACCCATCATAAGATCGGTGATGACCTTAACATCGTGTTCTTTCAGTACCAGGATATTTGTACCGTCCAGTCCGACCTTGTAATGGATCTGAACAAATACACAAGGACGTTCATAATCCTTGATAAGTGTATCCCAGGTAACTACATCAACAACCGGAGTCGTGATGTTTACCTTATTATTGACCAAAGAATACAACGTAGTCGCTGAGGACCCCATGCTTATATTGGCGACCTCGCCAACCGCATCCTTTTCCTCGCTGGTCAATATCTCTTCTCCTGCCGATCCGTCCCCTTCGGACGCAGGAGAGGAATCCCCATCCGGTGCGCTTCCGCTCAGGAGTGAATTAATCTCATCCTGAGATAACATTCCATCCATTAGCTTACTCCCCCTCTCTGACAACCGACGTTATACGGACAGCATATTTCTTCTTGACTGCCCCCGGCAAAGCGGTAAATTTTCGGATATTCCCCACATAAATATTTAACTCCTCTGCCACTCTCGTATCCAGCCGGATAATGTCTCCGATCTGCAGATTTACGAAATCCGAAACGGATATAACGCTGTTTCCGAGTACCGCCTTCACCGGCATCGGAACATGGTTGATCATATCCTCAATATGCTCATGATAATCTTCATCATTTCCGTTCTGCATTGTGGAGAACCAGAACTTGGTGTTCAGCTTGTCCATAATGCTTTCCATTGTAAAGAACGGAAGACAGACATTCATGAGACCCTCAACGTCACCAACCTTCATATTAAGTGTGACGATCGAGATCATTTCAGTCGGTGCGATGATCATTGCGTACTGCGGATTTGTTTCTATCCTCTCAAGTACCGGTGAGAGATCCACAACGTTTTTCCACGGTTCACGCAACAGCCTCACGCATATGACCATTATTTTTTCCAGGATAGAGAGCTCGATCTCGGAGAATTCCCTTATCTTCTCCAATGGATCTCCCTGTCCTCCGAGCATGCGGTCTATGATAGCAAAACCAAGGTTAGACGCAAGCTCGATCATAATATCTCCATTTAACGGGAGAAAATTAACTATACCCAGAATGACCGGGTTTGGCAGCGAGTTCGTAAACTCTGAAAATGTCAAAGCCTCTGAGTTTACAACCGACACCTGTACACTCTTCCGTAAGTAAACTGGAAGATTTGTTGAAAGAAGACGTCCAAAATGCTCGAAAATGATCTCGAGTGTTCTTAAATGTTCTTTGGAGAACTTCGCGGGACGTTTGAAGTCATAGTCCTTCACAGGCCTGTCGTCTGCATCCTTCATATCATCCGCATCAATTTCTCCGGAACTTAGACCCGCCAGCAGGGCGTCTATTTCGTCTTGCGAGAGTACATCTGCCATACGGTTCTTCCTCCTTTCCTCCGGTTTCGATGCCTGAAATCAGGATCAGTAAAAGGCCCCCGTATAAGCCATTTTTGCATTTGACCGCCTTACTGCAGCAGCCAGCTGCTAAATGAAACTCCACAAATAAACTTAGAGTTGTACATTGTCTGAAGTTCCTCAAGGATCTTTGCCTGAATATCGGATGCATTTGCCGAATTAGCCTCTGCATATGTGTAAGACCCGATCACACTGTTGATCTTATCTTTGATAAGACCTTCCTGTGTTGCGAGGTTTGCACTGTATGCGGCATAATCATCATCCTTTGTATTAAGAGAAAGTGTTACTCCCACTACTGCATAATGGTCTTTTGCTCCACCCTCTTCTTCCGGATCAGTCTTAAGCTTAATAGTCAGCTGATCTGCGATATCATAAGGCGCGATATCCGCGATCGCTACATTATTCGTAGCGGATTCTACGCTTCCGCTGCCCGCGATCCCGAGATCCAGCTGGATCGCACTTGCGATGTTCCCGACGAGCGTCATGGTTTTCTGATTAGCCGGTATGACTGTAAACATCATCACACCCGTCATGACCGTATTCACTACCAGTAACGCGAGGATAATTACAGCTATCAGATTTTTCTTCATTGTTCCCCCTCACTAAATATAACCCCTTCAAGCTATCTATGCTTATGATGCCCTATCTGGCATCTGTAAGCCCGTTATAGATCTTGATCTCTACACGACGGTTTTTTGCCCTTCCTTCCGGTGTAGAATTATCCGCTACAGGTATATATTCACCTCTGCCGGAATGTTTGATAACAGCAGGATCGAGACTTGTGTTATGAACAAGATACTCAAACACACTCAACGCACGCGCACCGGAAAGTTCATCATTACTCTTAAATTCCGATCTGGCGCTTGTAGGTACGTTATCTGTATGACCTTCTATCTCGATAGTGCTCTCAGCATAACGTTCCAGGATTTTTCCGACTTTTTCAACGAAAGGTTCTGATTCCTGTTTAATATATGCTCGACCGGAATCAAAAAGCAGAGCTCCGTTCATCGTGAGAAGCACATATTGACTATTGTAATCAACGTCAACATTTGCCGCGATCCGCGAGTCCTCCAGTGCTTCTTCTATCTTTTCGGCAAGTTCCTCGCTCGCCTTTAATTGAGCCTCTTCCAAAGTTGCCTGTGCATCTTTAATAGCGGCATTCTCGGATGTAGTTTCTTCACCCTTTCCACCGCTCGCCTTGTCATCACTGGCATTATCGGAATTATCCTCTATTTCGTTATCAGTTTTACCCGTGGTCTGTTTACCCATGGAACTAAAGTAAACACTGAGTTCTGCCAACTGTGATACTCCGTTACTGACCATTACGCCATCACCAACGGAAGATCCTCCGCCTGTAAATACACTAAATGTACTTGCAAAGGAATTTGCCACTTCTTCAAATTTCGCTGCATCCGTGCTGGACATGGAGAACAGCAAAACGAAGAAACACAAAAGCAGGTTCATTAGGTCGGAGAAAGTCGCCATCCACGCGGGCGAACCTGGCGGCGGGGCGTCCTCTTTTTTCTTCCCCATCAGCCGCCACCTCCTTCATCTCCGCCTTCGGATGAAACACCTGCCGCATCCTTAGGTGACAGATAGGATTTAAGCTTTTCTTCTATAACACGGGGGTTTTCACCCGCCTGAATGGAAAGCAGGCCTTCAACCTGAATTCCCTTGATCGCCATTTCATCGCCATTCTTGGACTGCAGCTTCTTTGATACAGGAGTACAGATCCAGTTTGAAAGAACCGAGCCATAGAATGTCGTAAGGAGCGCAACCGCCATAGCAGGACCGATCGCTGCTGAGTCGGAAAGGTTCTTCAGCATGTTAACCAGACCGATCAGTGTACCGATCATTCCCCATGCAGGGCCCATGGCTCCGAGATCTTCCCAGAAACCTGAATTGGACTTATGTCTTCCCTCGATGGCATCCATTTCTGTTTCCATGATCGCACGAACAAGTTCGGGATCTGTACCATCGACTACAAGCATGATGCCTTTTTTAAGAAAAGCATCATCGATGTTGCCCGCTGCTTCTTCCAAAGAAAGAAGTCCCTCTTTTCTGGCAACATTCGAAAGATCAATGATCTGCTTTATGACATCAGCAGCCTTGACCGAGCTCGTTTTAAAAATTACGCTAAAGGATTTTAAGCCAGCGACATACTGGTCCATTGATTTACTGGCTAAGGTCGCCATAAAAGCGCCACCAAATGTGATAATAACAGAAGCCACGTCAATGAAAGATCCAAGGGATCCAAAACCGATACCAAAGACCATTAGTCCGACGCAAACTACAAGACCAACAATGGAAGCTATGTCCATACCCTTTTCCCCTCTCCTCAGTTACCCTTGCCGTATCTGTCCAGAAGCCTTTTTATAGCTCATACTGAACAGCTTTTTTTGAACAATCTAATGAGATCAAGAATTTCCATGCGACCCTCACGCACCAGTATTTTTTGACCATTGTAAAAAGTGATCACCGTATCCGGTGTTTCTTCTACAATCAAAATATAATCTTCATTAACTAAAATCCTTGTCTCATCAAATTTTGTAAGTTCGATCATTAATTTGTCGTTCCCTTCGACAACTCTTAACAAAACCGATTGAAAATCACGATTATTATACCATACAAAAAAATCCTGACGACGATTTTGCCCGTAAAAAAAGCCGATGTTTGCAATTTTATACAGTTAAACGTACAAATACACGTACATTTTTATGCTTTATGCTTATGACGAGGCAGAGGCTCAACAGTCCTCTGCCTCACATTGTTTATTTAGAATTTCATTCTTTCCTGCTCATCATCTCTTCAGGTTGATAAGTTCCTCGAGAAGCGTATCGGAAACTGTGATGATACGGCTGTTTGCCTGGAAGCCTCTCTGTGTAGTGATCATGGAAGTGAACTCACTGGAGAGATCTACATTACTCATTTCCAGAGCACCTGTTGTGAAGGAACCGCCGCTTGAATCAACCGTATTGACATTTGCATCACCGGAGTTCTGTGTTGCGGAGTAAAGGTTATCGCCCTCTTTCTGAAGACCGGAAGCATTTGAGAAAGTAGCTGTAGCGATCTGTCCTAAAAGAGCTGTCTGACCGTTTGTATAAGATCCTGTGATCTTTCCGTCAACACCGATGCTTATGGAGCTAAGTGTACCTACTCTCCAACCGGAACCTGCTGTGGACTTTACACCACCGTTACTACCGTTTATGGTTGATGTACCCTTGTTATCTACGTTTGTTACGGTGGAAATATCGGTTTCGATCTCTGTTGTGAAAGCTGCAATGAAACCACTCTTTAAATCGCCTTCATCAACAGATACATTATTACTTCCTGATCCTGCCAGAGCATTGATGTTAAGTGTGAATCCTGCTCCCTTTGTAGCATCTGTTGCATCTGTGCTTCC
>CAMVTN010000123.1 GCA_947170415.1 uncultured Lachnospiraceae bacterium
GGACGCATACCGCTGGTTCATCGAGCACAGAGATTACACACGATAAATATTTAGAGGTTTTTGATGAAGAAAGTGAAGTATCTTATCCTGGGTGCAGGCCCGTCGGGATTAACATTTGCAAACATGCTCCTTGATAAAGGAATAGAGGACTTTGCAGTAATAGAGAAAGAAAACAGAGCAGGCGGACTCTGCCGTACGGAATACGTAAACGGCCAGCCGGTAGACTTTGGAGGAGGACATATCCTCGACACCAGAAGCCGAAAAGTAGACGAGTTTATGTTCCGTTTCCTGCCGGAAAGTGAGTGGAATCATTTCATACGTGACTCCCAGATCTACTTTAGAGGACAGCTCATGGGAAGCCCCTTTGAAGCGCATATCTGGCAGCTTCCTACAGAAGAACAGGTAAAGTATCTGAAAGCTATCGCTATAGCGGGCTGCAATCTTGGTACAGAAAAGCCGGAGAAATTCGTTGACTGGATCACATGGAAGCTTGGTACAAAGATCGCAGAAGACTATATGCTTCCGTACAACAGAAAAATGTTCTCAAAGGATCTGAACAGTCTCGGAACCTACTGGCTCGCAAAGCTCCCGGATGTATCATTTGAGGATACGCTTATGAGCTGCCTTGAGCACAGATTCTACGGAAAGCAACCTTGCCACTCAAACTTCCTTTATCCGAAAAAAGAAGGTTTCGGTGATACCTTTGTACGCATGTCTGAGAGGTTCGGAGAGCGTTATTACGGAAATACCACAGTAGATACAGTGGATTTCGATACAAAGACCGTAAATAATGAATTTCAGTTTGAAAAGCTGATCGTAGCTATGCCGTGGACAGAATTTAAGAATGTCACAGGCATGCCGACTGAAATACATGACGGCGTAAATAAACTCAAGCACAGTGAAGTACAGATAGATTATTACGCAAAGTCACTGCCGTTTGAGACTACAGCACAGTGGATCTACTACCCGAGTGAGGAATTCAGCTATCACAGAATCATGGCAATGGAAAACTTTGCGCTCGGTTCAAAGGGTTACTGGACAGAGACAAACGGTGAGAGAGTAGCATTAAAGAAAGAAGAAAGTGACTTCAGCTACTTAAATCACTATGCATATCCGTTAAACACACTGGAGAAGCCTGCGATCATGGATAAGCTCTTATCTTGGGGCAGGGAAAATGATGTATACGGACTCGGCCGCTGGGGAGAGTGGTCTCACTTTAATGCAGATGTCTGCATGGAGAGGGCCATGGATCTCGCGGATGAGCTGACGAGATAAAATGGCAAAAAATGTTACGTGAACGAGCTGTAGACGAGAGAACAGCAATATTAAAGTGAGTATGCGAAATTTCTTAGGTAGAAATATTTGCGAATAATAAAAAAGACATGACTGATCAAAATGTGATGACAGGATCAAAAGAATTATTGATTCTGACATCACAGTATTGCTTAGTCATGTCTATTTTTGTGAAACTAATCTGTCAGTAAAACCAGATATTTTACACTATTGATTCTTATTCAAAGCATTTCTCGCAGCTTCGATAAACGGTGGAGCAGTATTTACAAAAGAAAACTCGTAGGATTTAGCCTTGGCTTTTTGGGACATCGAGATCTTTAATTTGTCATCAAGCAATACTTTCTTCAACACAGCCGCAAACTTCTCCGAGTCGTAAGGGTCGATGATGACACCGCTTTCCAGATTTTCCAACAGGTCATAGGAACTGTCGGCATATTTGGAAACGATGGCAGGCAGAGCGCAGCACATGGCTTCCAGTGTCACGAGACCAAAGCAATCCTCCCTAGTTGGGAAGACAATAATACCGGAGGACTCATAAGCATCAGTAAGCGTATCACCGGAAAGAAAACCGCAGAACTCGATGCGGTCAAGGATGCCAAGATCAGTAGCCAGAGTTTTGAGAGCAGGAGCTTCCGGACCATCGCCTACAAGCTTTAATTTCCAATCAACTTCACTTATCAGGGCAAGTGCCTTTAGCAGCAGGTCGATGCCTTTTCGTTCGATAAGCCCGCCTACTGCGATCAGTGTATTATTAGGTACATATTTTTTACCTGCATTCGCATATCTGCGGATATCGATAGCCAGTTCACTTGTGAAGATCTTGTCAGAATCAGCGCCAAGGAATATCTGATTGTCTTTGGATGCAGTAGAGCTTGCGATAAATCCGGCGCTGTTTTTTATCACATATTTCCTGAAAAGCTTTTGGTGAGGCTTGATATTTCTCTCGGAAAAACGGGTGCCGTCTGTCCAGGAAATAAAGGGCACTTTATGTACATTGCACCAGTGTTTGACGATCAGGACAGTAAAGTTATATTCGCTGCAGATGACCACATCAGGACGTATCCTGTTTAGTTCACGTCCGGCACCATAGGTGATGATCTTTTCGGAAGTATCAAAAGACGAACGGAACTTGATGACTTTTGACTTCAAAAAAACTTTATTTTTAAGTCGGTCTTCGTCAGCCTTCCATTTCCTGTCACTTGATTCATTTCCTGTAGAAAAAAGAACCCAGATATCAAATTCGCTTCCGTATTTTTCCTGAAGATATATAAAAAAATCAACTCTGTACGGCGCAGGCTGATTGGTAACGATGAGTAAGCGCTTCATAACAGTCCTTTCAAAAAGAATATGATCAGTGACATAAGTATAACATAAAACCTCAGGTTCATATTTTTGTGCAATCAAGAACAGGGTTAATCTGTTAATATATAGATGGAATTATTCGGTTTGTATCTGTGATGGGGACTAAGCAGATACCATGGTTTAATGACAGGGTGTGCTTATGAATAATGATAATAACATTGAAGGAGCAATAAGGCTCGGAATCATTGGAACCGGAAGGATAGCTGCGCGATTTGCTGACACTGTAGACGAAATGCCGGGAATCATGCCGACAGCAGTATTTAACGTAAATCCCGTCAGTGCAGAAAAATTTGCTGCAAAGCATGGGATAGCAAAGCATACGGAAGACCTGTGCAGTTTTATGAATGAAGTAGATGCAGTCTACATCGCATCACCACATGAAACGCACGGGGATTATGCGCGTATCGCGCTGGAATACGGAAAGCATGTGCTTTGCGAAAAGCCCATGAGCTTAAACCGCGAAGAAGCCGAGAAACTTTTTTATCTTGCAGACAAGAAAAATCTGGTACTCATGGAAGCCATAAAGACCGCTTATTGCGAGGGGTTCATCGAAATGATGAAGGAAGCGGAGAGCGGCTCTGTCGGTGAACTGCACGATATAGATGCAGCATTTACAAGGCTTACAGATAAGGATACCAGAGAGCTTACAGACATAAAGCATGGCGGAAGCTTTTTGGAATTTGGCAGCTATACATTGCTGCCGATCTTTAGACTATTTGGTACGGATTATAAGGAAGTGCGATTCCAGTCAGTCTATGCGGAAAATGGTCTGGATATCTACACTAAGGCAATATTTGACTTTGGAAATGAGAAATATGCCGTAGCTAAGTGTGGTCTCGGAGTGAAGAGCGAAGGTCATATCGTGATATCCGGCACAGACGGATATATTCTCGGCAAGGCGCCTTGGTGGCTCACGTCAAACTATGAGGTTCGGCGTGAAGATCCGGATCAGAGAGACAGCCATTCCTTTGACTATGCAGGAAGTGGTCTGCAGTACGAGGGCACGGAATTTGCCGCGCGGATCCGTGG
Source organism: uncultured Lachnospiraceae bacterium (assembly GCA_947170415.1). Lineage (GTDB taxonomy): Bacteria > Bacillota > Clostridia > Lachnospirales > Lachnospiraceae > NK4A144. Next base: position 3,685 of record CAMVTN010000123.1, read on the forward strand.
AGAAGTGAGAGAGCACCTGAAACGCGACGAACGCGAAAGCATAGCAAGGGCAGCGGTCATGGAACAGTTCCTCAGAGAAAACCGCAGTAAGCGCAGAAAAAATAAAGGCACGGACAGAGAGATAGACACAGACGGCTGAAAAATAGCGTAAAAAGAAACATAGAAATAGACATAGACGGCGTATATCCGATGATAAAAGAATCGGATATACGCCGTTAGCATTAGTCCTCTTTCTTTTCTTGCTGTATTCCTTCTCAAGAGAAAATGCATACTGATAGAAAGCGTCATTGAGTATGATCGCACGAAGCACATAAATCATGTTGTTGCTGGTGAGCTTCATTCGTACACAAGAGTAGTATCTTGCAAAGGAATCAGGGTTTTCCATGATATCTCCGAAAATCTTATCCCAGTCTTTGTCTCGGAGAAGAAGGCCTTGATTTTGGAAGACAAGCCATTCACAGCGTTCTATGGGTGATGAATCCATCAGATCGGTGTAATTTTTTTCTTTAAGAATACTCCTGTAGAAAGCAAAAGAAGAGCCGACTTGTTCAGCAATATCCGGGTCTATGGAATCGCCGGTTTCATAATACTGAAGATCTTCGAAATCAGAGATATCATACTCTTCATATATTTCTTCTATTACATTTATCCTTTTATCCATAGTCTGTGTGAAAACAGCTGATGGATCATGTGCAATCGCTTTCTCAAGATCTTCCTCTGACAGGGAAGCAAAGTCGGAATGATCAAGCTTTTGATATTCTTCATCTTCTTCCAGATATTTATCGATCAAACGGTTTACGTCACACTTGTCTCCTATTGAGGAAATCAAGGCTGACCGGATGCTTTCCAGTGGAATATAGCGGTCAACTTTTCTATTGGCGGCTCCACCGTATGCTAACTGTGCAAACAGCGTGTTTATTCCGTAAGGATGTTCATCTTCCTTGTCAATCAGTAGGTGATCCCGGACATCTTTCTCTTTAACATGGAGATTTGTTTCCATGATACTTTTTACAAAATCATCATAGTGATCTGTTCCATCTTTATCCGTGAATGTTACATATCTGGCGAGTTTTTCGAGATTAAATCCCCAGAGCAGATAGTCGTGCAATGCGCTGGCAAAACCTCGCGTTGTCACCTGATAATCGCCCAGTCGCTCTTTCCAGTATTCGTCGAAAGCGGATTCTGAAAACTGTTTACGTGCTTCGTTACCAAAATTAGCATCCGTTGTACCTAGATAAAAGTCGATATATACTTTCAGGATCTCTGCTTCAGAAAGAGGAAATGTTTTTATCCTTTTCAGCAGCCTTTCCGGGTCACAACGGTCGGGAAGGTCAATTTTTTTCTCTAAATGTTTGTTAGCAATTTCAACAGCTTTTCGGCACTGACCTCTGGTAATGTCGCCGTAAACGCAGGCCTTTTGACCGAGCCGTGATTCGATCAGGCAGGCGATAGCAAGAAGGTACATATGGTACGGTTCAGCCTGAGTTTTTGAATCCCATAGATCATAGCATCTGCGGAATCTTGGATCATCCCAGGAATAGTCGAGATAAGAAGGCAGTATGCTGAACATTGCGTCAGGAGCATCCGCGTCATAACTCTCATCTGTGACAAGATCCCGTGGAAGGAAGTAGTCCTCAGCTATATGGAGAGACTCGTAATCACCGTCGGCAAACCATCCGGTGCGTACTTTTTCGTTATCCCAACCAGATACTTCGTCTCGTTCTTTTGTCGGAATAAGGCACATCGTTTTTATCCCGCGGATAGGTACTTCGAGTCTTTCTGCAAGTGGAAAGGCATCGACAAGCTGCAGGGTTTCTTTATAAACAGAAGCCCATTCTTCTTTTGTAACCGATTGTGAAATTGATAAATGAATAAAAATTCCCATAGAGTAACCTCGTTAGTATTGTCTATTTTGCTTGATAAATACATTTTATTGAACGTTCTGTGTATTTACTTATATTTTACAAGGTTAAAAGGGGTTGTCTTTTAACTAGTAGTTGAAAATTGAAAACTGATTTAAGCGTTGCTTTTTCGTGATACAATGAAAAGAATATTAAAAAAGCCATGAAAGAACGGAAATTGGAGGTATAGGATGCTGTCAGTATATTACGGTGATATGTCGGAATCCATATATAATCCGGCTCGGTATTTTAAGAATACCTATACCGATGAATGGATTACAG
>CAMVTN010000124.1 GCA_947170415.1 uncultured Lachnospiraceae bacterium
AGAACTCAGATCTATTATCCGTTCTCTCTTTCACTGTATCTCCCAGTAACTCATCGGGGTCAGTTACTCCGTCACACACCCTGTCAAACCACTGATAAGCAATTTCAACCGCTTTCTCATCTTTTTGGTCAACATGCTCCATCAGAAATTCCGCAAGCATTTCCGCGCCCTTATTTTCGTACTGCATAAGGTCCGGATAATAACAAAATACCGGTTCACCCCTCTCCAGATCCCACATTATCCCCTTTGGATCTAAAAGCAGATCATCGGTACGTAAAAGGTACCTTTCCAGCTCTCTCATCACTCCGGAAAGGCATCGAAGTATCTTTCGCAGTTCCTCGCCCGAAATAATATTTCCTTCAAAAAAATCACTAAAAATCTGCCTGTTTCTCGCGTCATAGCTGTACCATGCCTGACCGTTAAGATGCTTTACAGACATCTTTGCGAGCCCCGGTATCGTATTTTTCATGACCATCTTTTCTTGAAAGCCGGTCTGCTCATTTTCTCTCTTAACAGATAAAAATCTGCGTTCTGCATCCCACCTGAACTCAATTTCCATCGCTTTACCTCCTGCCGCGTCTTTTCCCAAGATCTTCCGCAGCATTTATCACTGTTCTGCATTCTCTTACGAAACTTACAGGATTTCTCCTGCTGCAATGCCCTTCGGCTCTCATTTTTAACTCTTTAAATCCGGCTTCCGGCACGAGATTAGCTCCTCCGGGAACCAAAAAGTCTCCTGTATATCGCACTTTTACATCATGCCCCGTGATCTCGACTTCTGTTTTGACATTTTTAGTGGATAAAAGCCTGCCTTCTATCGTTTCCTCACTTGTAGCTCTTACAGTTGACATAACATTGCCATGTTCCGATGTGATCTCACATCCCCTGAGTGCTGCTTCATATGCCGATGCGTCAAGCACTGCTCTGTCATGCAAAAAAAACATGGCATATATGCATATGACTATGACCATCATGATCAGCGGAAACAGCAACGATGCTTCTATCGTCAGAGAACCTTTATACTCTTTTTTCATATATCCCTCACAATACGATCCCTATGATAAAAGCGACCAAAATAAACGGTGCAAAAGGCAGCTCCGTATCTCTCCCACACCTGCGGGTAATAAGCAATACTATTGAACAAACAGCGGACAATACCGATGCCACCGTTAAAAGTCTTATGTTTTCCAGCGTCCCCAATAAAACCCCTGTAACGATAAAAATAAGTCCATCTCCGGCACCGATCTTACCCCTCGTAAGATGACTTGTTATGAGCAATACAATTCCTGTGAAAACTCCTCCTGCAATATCCATCACTCCTCTGCCGCGGCTCATTAACTGCCACATGATACCGGCTATAAAAAACGGCAGGAGCAACAGAGGATATATCATTCTTTTTCGTATATCTGTGACAGTACAGGTCAAAAGACACACACCGGTTAAAACATTTGCGATCATTTCTGCCTCTTTCTCTACATTCCGCAATCCGCACATGGCGGAAGTCCTGTTTCGGACAAGGGAACTACACTTATTGTTCTTTTTAGTCCGGGGCAGGTTACTGACGTATGCCATCTGTCGCCATCCTCGGCTATATAAAGATCATCACCATTAGACACTTTTCTCTTTCCGCAGTGTTCGCATGGATAATACTTACCTCCTCCGGCATTACGCTCTGTTCCGACGTTTTCCGGTGTTGTCTCCCTGATGGTGAGATTCAGATGTTTGCAGCCACGGTCTCTGTGGTATACGACACCCATATCCGTGACATATACCATCTCTTCATCTGTCCCGCCATTACTCCCATGTGTATTGTCATAACCCGTAAAGGCCCGTATCCTGGCTCTGTCAGCCACCTTAAAAGTCGGTGAACCAAGAAACGGTATATCCGTACGTATCTTGTAAACCGCCGAAAGATCTATCATCTGATCGCTCCCCATAAGCGATGAATGGATAAAGCTTATGCCGTCACTTCCGTTTTCAACAGGTGAATCATCTGCGTAATCCCTTCCCAGGTCATCAAGTGTCATACTCTTCCCTGCTGTCACTGAGATGATCCGCCCTGCCGCTTCTCCTACTGCACCTCCGCTGCCCGGCATATAGGAATACGCATAGGAATAATTTGTCATGTTCCGTGCAGCCTGATGCAAAGATGCCTGCATATTTCCTGAAAAGCGTATAGCTTCCACAAGCATCATGAGTCCGACCATGGCAAACAGAAATAACGGCAGCGCTATTGCTGTTTCGAGCGTCAGACTCCCCTTAAAGGAAGCGGATACAGATGGTATTTCATCCGTGTTTGAGTTTTGTTTCGGGTTGTGTTTATTTATTTCTTCGGGGGATTTACTTAGTATAAATATTGATGTGTTTTTTAGTTTACATAATGTATCATGCCATACATTAATTTTTGGTTGAAATACCACCTGTATCCACCTCCTTTCTATCTGCTTACTCTATGATCGGTTCGTATGCGTAATCCCGTCTTATTGATATCTCTTTACCACTCTTTGTGTTAAAAAAGGCCTCAGCTTCCAGATATTCCATACACCCATCCATACGAAAACCTTTATTTCCCGGTGTTTCCCTGACATTCATTTCGATCACATCCATGGCACGTCTGACCTTATCGGTTTTATTTGTCATCATAAGAAAGATCTTTAGATAGTCTTCGTACCCTATTCCTTTATCCTGTGTTTTGGGAGTTATCCCCTTATAAAGAGGTATCTGAAGTACCGTTGCTATGCTAAAATCTTCTCCTTTTTTCATAAATGGGACTTTACCGCCATTAAGCAGGGTCTTCACATCCACAAAACTTTCAGCTGTTCCCCATGCCATGAGTATCATGTTTGTAAGCGGTTCCTCGAGTTCGGGCGATACAAGGAGAAGCGCTGCAGCCGTCGCCAGAAGTTTTGCCTGATCTTTCTTTCCGGCATCCTGAAATACGGCAATGGTATTCACCAGTTCCCTCGATGCAAAAATCCTCTCAGATACGGCTCTTAGATTGGCAATATCCGTATTTTTGCCGCATATGACATATTCCATTTCACACTGCTGAGGACCGTCTTTCTCACCATCCGCGTAATTATGCATTTTCCAGCCGATATATTCTGTGAAAAGCAATTCGTTAACTGCTGAATCAGGGTCACTGTCAGGCCGTACGATTCCGATCCCTTCCATGTTTTTCCTATAAGAAACCGTATTATCCAAAGGAAGCCCCGTGTCAGGAACCTTCGCCAGGTTGTCCTGCACGTACTTAAGGATTCCTTTCCTTCTGTCAAAGACTTTTGATATCTTTTTTGCGTCTCCATCAAGGTCCAGACCATCCATCTTTTCCTGGATATCCCTTCTCCGTATTTCGATACTGTCACGCTCTTTTTCACTGCCTTTATATTCATTGCAGTTTGACTTAAGCGCGTCTATGACCGACATTCCAAACCTGTCCTTAACAGCATGTATAGCCTGCCTCTTAAAAACCCTGCCTCCACTGTCAGTTGCCAGTGACCCTCTCAATATCTGAACTTTTTTTCGCTTCAGTCCTGCCATGTCCGCTGCATCAAATATCAACAGCCCTTTTGCAGGATTGCAGTTATGATCTATATATTTACGAAGATGTTCTTCGGTATTTTTTTCAGATGCTTTTCCTGTTCCATAGGAGGTATCGATGAAATAAAGATCATAGCGCGATAACAGCTCTCTGTTATATTCAGCAAAGATTGAAGTCAATCCCATGTCCATGACCATCTCTGCCCTGCATCTCGCAGCACTGTATCTGGCGCTCATGACTATAGCTCCCACAAGCGACAGTATCACCGCCATTATCAGACTTAAAAAAACAGTTATCGTGCCCCTTTTTCTCATGCGACACCTCCTTTCAGGAATACAGTGAATGTTAGTAATTAAATATCGTTCGAAAAGAAATTTGACAAAAAGAAATCGTTAGATAGATGTTGCCTTGCTGTTAATAGTCTTAAAGATCTTATTTACAAGGGATGTGAGCTGTTCCTTAAAAATGATCACAAGGCCAATAAGCACGACCAAAATCAAGATCATCTCAACTGTTCCGATAGCGTCTTCTTCTGCAAAAAAATTCTTAAGCATAGTCTTTCCTCCTTTCGTATTTTTCCACCCGCCCGCCCAAAAACTGTTAATTCTTATAATGAAAATGATAAAAATGCCGGTATTATAACTATTACCATGACTATCAGGAGCATTATCCCCATCGGAAGCAGGAGCTTTGTTCCGGCTTCTTCGCCTCTCTTTCTGGCAGAAGCCTTTCTTTCTGCAAAAGCTTCCCCTGCTTCCTGCTCTAAAGCACTTAGAAGTCCGGCACTTCCTTTTCTCAGATTCTGACTGAGAAGAGCTCCCAGTCTGCTGTAATGCCTTATCCCAACACGATTTCCAAGGTTTTCATATGCCTGCGCCTCTGATACACCGCTATTCATTTCATACAAAGTGACTCGAAGTTCCTCATAGGCATATGCTGCTTTTCCGGTTGTTTCCTTTCTCTTTTCGTAATCGTGTACCAGCTTGTCAACAGTTCCCCGAATGGTCATTCCCGCACTGAAAAGCAGGATCATCTTACTCAGAATCTCAGGATAGTCCCTGAGCATTTCCTTTTCTCTGAGCCTTATCTTTTCATCGAGATCCCTGTCTCTGCCAATATAGACAGCTCCACCGCATAAAAATGTGAGAAAAAGGATCAATTCCCCTGTATGCTTTGTTTTTCTGCGGTAGATAACACTTTTATCACCGATCTTTCCGGGTAATATCAGTTCTTCCTCTGATGCTGTTTTTTCATCAATCTGCCCGATCTTATGTAGCAGTGCGTCATGGATCGCTTCTTCCGTACTTTGTACAGCAGGATAGATCTTAACCGGAAATCGTATCTCTTTTCTTTTATCAAAGTAAGAAAGCTCTGCCGTAAGTATCATGGTCATACCTTTTGGATCACGAAAGTCCTCACGGATCCGGCCATCCCCTTCGATACACTCATAGGTGTCCGGACGCCAGCTTATGACCACATTTTCTCCATCAACTGTTTCCGGCAGATGCAGGTCATGGTCCACATGATCGAGACTCCGGTTTTCTCCGAGAATTTCCGTATAAAGCCTGTTTTCTATGCGTTCAAACGCTTCTTCTGTTTCGTTGCTGTCTAACTGACGCTCTCCAACTGTTATCTGCAGTTCTTCTGGCAACGTCTTTCCGTCAACCTCAGCCGTTAAGGTATTTTCACTGTCTCCTCCACCATAAGTATTCCGCATCAGCCGGTTTCCCGGGATGATCCCGCTTTCAAGCGTATTTTTACAGGTGATACCCATCCCCAGAATATTTCCTACAAAAACTATCAGAAGGATTTCTGCAAGTTTTCTTGCAAGATACTTTTTTGTCTCTGTCTTTCCGTCACCAGAGGGCACCAGCAGCTTTTGCTTTTTCCTGATATCTTCATTCTTTAACGCAGGTATATACCTCATGAGAAAGACCGATATCTTTAGAAATATCCGATAAATAGCGCTGTCCTTTTTATCTGAGATATCATGTACAGAAACGCGCAATGTCCATATGATCAAGAACAGGAATATCAGTAATATCAGAAAATGAAAAAAGAGCATGGATCAAACCTCGATAGCTGTGATCTTTTCAGCCATTTTGAAAGAAATGAAATACAATATGAGACACACCGTCATTACTGCAATGCCTGCTATATTGTGATAAAGAACGGATAGAAAATCCGATTGAGTGATGTTTAAGTAAAAAATTATCCCAAATGGAACGACTTCCATAACCCGGGTCTCATACTGCTTTGCGCTGAGTTCTGTCTCGATCTCTCGGAGCACAT
>CAMVTN010000125.1 GCA_947170415.1 uncultured Lachnospiraceae bacterium
TATTAAAACTTTATAAACTTGCCGAAATATTACTTGCAAAAAATTTTTTAAAGAGTTAATATGTAGCACGCTACGTGTAGCACACTACACATTTGTGATAACAGGGTCAAATGTAAAAAAATCCGAAACAGGTAATGGGGAAATATGAAGGTACAGGCAGAGGAAGAAATCATTAAAGAAGATCAGGTACATAAAGACATCGGTTTTCTCGTAAAAACCATTTCAGAGCGCTTCAGATCATCAATCGGAGAGGCTGTTTGCGAGAGGGGACTTACAATGTCCCAGATGATGGTGCTGCAGATCATACGAAAAAACGGCGGTTCATCCAATCAGAGAAATATCGAACGGATATTGGAAGTAGCGCATCCAACGGTTGTTGGGCTGGTTGCTCGTCTTGAAAAAAATGGATTTGTGACCTGCCGGACTGATCCGGAAAACCGAAGAAACAAAATAGTCGAAATGACCGATAAAAGCTATCAGGCTTTCGAATTTTTTGAGTCGGGCTATCAGGATTTTCAAAAAGTGGTATTCAAGGGATTCAGTGCAGAAGAGAAGGAACAGCTCCTTTGCTTTTTAGAGAGGCTCCGAGAAAATCTGGAGTCAGACCCGCGAAAGGCGGAGATAAAAAAAGGTAAACTATTCGGAGAATAATATATCCGGATTGAATATATATTTATAGGAGGAACCTGAATGGTAAAAACATTATTACAGAGTATTCGGGAATACAAAAAAGCGTCCATTCTTACACCAATCTATGTGGCGCTGGAAGTCCTGCTTGAGTGCATACTTCCGTTTGTTATGGCTGATCTTATCGATCACATGGATGGAACGTCCATGGATCCGGTGATCAAATACGGTCTGGTGCTGCTTATTATGGCATTTTTGTCACTTTTATGCGGTGTATTGTCCGGTCGAGAGGCTGCTACAGCAGCCTGCGGTTTTGCAAAAAATCTGCGTCATGACCTGTTCTACAGGATCCAGACTTTTTCTTTTGCAGATGTAGATAAATTCTCATCTTCATCACTTGTAACAAGAATGACAACAGACGTTACGAATGTGCAGAATGCCTATATGATGGTCATACGTATCGCGGTGAGAACACCGCTCATGATGATCTTTTCACTCTTTATGGCATTCTCGATCAATGCACGGATGGCTCTTATCTTTGCAGTAATGGTACCTGTTGTGGGAATTGCTATCGGAACTATCATTCGTACAGTTTTCCCTATTTTTAAGAGTATCTTCCATAAATACGATGCACTTAATAATTCCGTACAGGAAAATGTTTCTGCTATCCGCGTAGTTAAGGCGTTTGTACGTGAAGATTATGAACAGGTTAAGTTTAAGAATGCATCCGATGAAGTGAGAAAAGACTTCACAAGAGCAGAGAAGATAATTGCGATGAATAACCCGATCCTTACTTTCGGTATTTACGCATCGCTCACACTCCTTAGCTGGTTTGGAGCAAACATGATCATCTCATCTACAGGATCATCACTTACAACAGGTGAGCTTACATCGCTTATTACCTACGGTGTGCAGATAATGATCTCGATCATGATGCTTTCCATGGTATTTGTTATGGTTTCCATGGCTACAGAGTCTGCAGAGAGAATCGTAGAAGTACTGAGGTATGAGCCGACTCTCGTTAGTCCTGAAAACGGTGAGACAGTTGTAACTGACGGAAGCATCGATTTTGACCATGTTTCCTTCCGTTATTCAGCGAAAAGTAAGAAAAAGGCTCTGTCTGATATCGACCTTCACATCAAGTCCGGTGAGACTATCGGTATCATCGGTGGAACAGGTTCATCAAAGACAACGCTTATCCAGCTGATCTCCAGACTGTATGACGTTACTGAGGGAACCGTAAAAGTTGGTGGAAGAGATGTAAAGGATTATGATCTCAAGTCTCTTCGTGATCAGGTTGCGGTCGTGCTGCAAAAAAATGTACTTTTCTCCGGTACTATTAAGGATAATCTCCGCTGGGGAAAGAAAGATGCTACTGATGAAGAAATACTTCATGCCTGCAAGCTTTCACAGGCAGACGAGTTTGTACAGCTCTTCCCTGATAAGTATGACACATGGATCGAGCAGGGCGGTACTAATGTTTCCGGTGGTCAGAAGCAGAGACTTTGTATCGCAAGAGCTCTTCTTAAGAAACCAAAGGTGCTGATCCTCGATGATTCAACATCGGCTGTTGATACAAAGACGGATGCGCTCATTCGCCGCGCATTTGCACAGGAAATCCCTGATACTACAAAGATCATAATCGCTCAGCGTATCTCATCTGTGCAGGACGCAGATCAGATCCTCGTTATGGACGGCGGAAAGATCGTAGAGCAGGGCACACACGATGAATTACTTGAAGTTAACGGTATCTACCGTGAACTTTATGACACACAGACAAGAAAGGAGGCGTGATCAACATGAATATGAAAAAAGCTCCAAAAGCCGGAACATTCCCGCGTCTCCTGAAATATGTTTTCAGTAAATATCCGGGAACAATTATAACTGTTATTATTTGTATCATTTTTGCAGCTCTTTCATCCACAGTAGCAACTGCTTTTATGCAGAGACTGATCGATGAATGTATCGTACCGGGTATGAATAATGGTCTGGAAAGCGTTTATACAAAGATGGTTTCCATCGTACTCACCATGGCTTACGTTTATTTCCTTGGCGTTGCAGGAAACTTTATCTATACCAGACTAATGGCTACAGTTACCCAGGGTACACTTAAGTCTCTCCGCGATGATATGTTTTTCAAAATGGAGACACTTCCTATTAAGTATTTTGATACACATGCTCACGGTGACATCATGAGTACCTATACAAACGACGTAGATGCTATCCGTCAGATGATAGGTCAGTGTATTCCGATGATCTTTCAGTCAACTCTCAGTATCGTGTCGATCCTTCTGATGATGCTTTACTACAGTGTATGGCTTACCATCGTAGTTGTAGCTGTGTGCTACCTCATGATGCTGATATCAAAGAAGTACACCGGCGCCAGCACAAAGTACATGATCCGTCAGCAGGAGTCACTTGCTGCTGAGGAAGGCTTTATCGAAGAGATGATGGGCGGTCAGAAGGTCATCAAAGTATTTACTCATGAAGAAGAGAGTGAGAAAGCCTTTGACGAATACAATGAGAAGCTTTTCATAAACGGTGAAAAGGCTAATAAAGCCGGAAACGTGCTGATGCCGATCCTTGGAAATGTTGGAAATGTAATGTATGTGCTGCTTGCAGCCGTTGGTGGAACACTTGTTATCCTTAATCTGCCGAACCTCAGACTTATTGGTGTTTCGACGATTTCCATAGGTATCATTGTTTCTTTCCTTAGTATGTCACGTCAGCTTTCACAGACTATCGGACAGGTATCCATGCAGGTTTCCATGATCGCTATGGGTATCGCGGGAGCGAGTCGTGTATTTGAGCTTATAGATGAAGAACCTGAGCATGACGAGGGTTATGTAATGCTCGTAAATGCATATAAGGATGAAAACGGAGAGATTCACGAAACTGATAAAAAGACTGATTTCTGGGCATGGAAGCATTATCATAAAGATTCTGATACAACGACTTATCAGGAACTTAAGGGTGATATCCAGCTGGAAAACGTTGATTTCGGATATGTGCCTGAAAAGCTTGTACTTCATGATGTAAGTCTTTACGCTAAGCCGGGACAGAAGATAGCATTTGTAGGTGCTACAGGTGCAGGAAAGACTACTATTACAAATCTGATCAACAGATTTTATGATATCCCGGACGGAAAGATCCGTTATGACGGCATCAATATAAACAAGATCAAAAAGCCGGATCTCCGTAGGTCTCTTGGAATCGTATTGCAGGAAGTTAATCTCTTTACCGGTACGGTTATGGATAATATCCGTTATGGTCGTCTCGATGCTACTGATGAGGAATGTATCGCAGCAGCTAAGCTTGCAAATGCAGATGATTTCATCACAAGACTTCCAGATGGCTATGACACTATGCTTACAGGCAATGGTTCACAGCTCTCACAGGGACAGAGACAGCTCATCTCTATCGCAAGGGCCGCAGTTGCAGATCCGCCGGTTATGATCCTTGACGAGGCTACCAGCTCCATCGATACACGTACTGAGGAACTTGTTCAGCGTGGTATGGATAACCTCATGAAGGGCAGAACAGTATTTGTAATTGCGCACAGACTCTCGACAGTTCGCAATAGCAATGCTATTATGGTTCTCGACCACGGCAATATCATTGAACGTGGAACACACGACGACCTGCTTGCACAGAAGGGTACATATTACCAGCTGTACACAGGCGCATTTGAATTGGAGTAAGAGTTTTAATGGACGGAGCAATTTTTGACATGGATGGTCTTCTCTTTGATACAGAGAAGATCTGGCAGAGAAAATGGCATGATATCGCCGATGAAATGGGCGTTACACTGCCGGACGAGTTTAAGAATGAGATTACAGGATCCAGCGGTCCCTTCATGAACAGCGTGGTAAAGAAGTATTATCACGTGGAAGACGGAACTGAGATCATGAAAGACTGTTATGAGCGTGTGCATGAAGAAGCACAGCGCCACGTAGATATGAAAAAGGGTGTCGTTGAGATCCTTGATTATCTTAAAGAGAATGGTTTTCTTATCGCAGTTGCCAGCAGTTCTTCAAGAAAGCAGATACTGCACAATATCCAGTCTGCAGGCATTCAGAACTACTTTGATGCTATCGTAAGCGGAGTAGAGCTGAGCCGCGGAAAGCCGGCACCGGATATTTTCCTGAAGGCTGCGGAGCAGATCAAGTGCAGACCGGAAGACTGCTATGTATTTGAAGATGCGATCAATGGTGTAACAGCCGGACACGCAGCAGGATGCAAGACAGTAATGATCCCGGATATGCTGACACCTGATGAAGAAACGATCAAAAAGACAGTTATGGTATGTAATGACCTCATCGAAGCAAGAGATGCCATTAAAGCCGGACAGATCTGAGAATTTGAATTATCTATAATGTAAAATGAACCGACAGTTCCAATTAAATGTGAACTGCCGGTTTTTTTTGACTTATATTTCAATCAATATGAAGATCTTCGTCCAGCCATGTGGCGTCTTTTTCTATATCCATAGTGAAAATACGTGATTTGTATTCCGGATATTTATTTTCGTGGAACTTGAAGAGCATTTTTCCTTCTTCGATCTCGCCCAGGATCTCGATCTTTCCAAGAGGGTGGCTCATACAATAACGCACGCTTTTTCCTATGCCGTTCTGAAGGGACTTGGCATCATCTACGATGCGAACGCCTTCTCTGAGAGGTATCTGGAAACGGCTCTTTACTCCGGTTACAGGTCTGCACTGGAAAATATAGTAGGGTACGACACCTATACGTGTGAGACTGCGTAAGAGCTCACCAAGAACCGCAGGATCATCATTCACACTACGAAGCAGAACAGTCTGATTACGTACCTGTAACCCGCATCGCTGAATGGCACGGACAGCCGCGATGGATTCCGGAGTTATCTCACGGGGATGGTTAAACTGTGTTACAAGATACAGCTGTTTTTTATCTGAGTATTCTTTGAAGAGATCTAATAGTTCTTCATCCTCAGTTATTCTCTGCGGGAATGTGACAGGTATACGGGTACATATGCGGATCAGATCAAGATTTGGAATACTGCATAGTTCCTCAAGATAACGCCTGATCACATCGTTTGAATTCATCAATGAATCTCCACCCGAAACAAGGACATTTGTGATCTCCGGGTGAGAGCGTACATAGGCTGCAGCCTTATCGACCTGCTTATTTAACTCTGCTTCTGACAGTCCTACAAGCCT
>CAMVTN010000126.1 GCA_947170415.1 uncultured Lachnospiraceae bacterium
AGAGGGGAGTGACAATATGACACCTGAAGGATTTTATAAAAAAATAGGCGGAGACTATAGTGAAGTGACTCGCAGGATACCCTTACCCGATAAGATCCCGCGTTTCATAAAAATGTTCCTTGAGGATAAAAACTATCAGGAGCTCAAAGCTGCCATAGAGGACGAAAACGTAGACAACGCTTTCAAAGCAGCCCATAACCTGAAAGGTGTATCAGCAAATCTGGCATTAAAAAATCTATCGGAGCAAGCCTCAGCAATAACAGAAGCTCTCCGAAACGGAGACATGGCAGAAGCCAAAAAGATCATGCCCTCCGTCACCGAGAGCTACGAAAAAATAGCCACCCTTGCAGGTGAGCTGGCATAACATACCAAAAGACCGCATCCATAGGAGCGGTCTTTTGATGATCAATGAACCAAATTTTCCAATGTCTCAAAAAGCAGATCCGGCTCAACCGGCTTGCTAAGATGAGCATTTATCCCGGCCTGAAGAGAACGCTGTACATCCTCGTCAAAAGCATTTGCAGTCAGGGCAATGATCGGAACAGACTTCGCGTCATCCCGGTCAAGAGCACGGATAGCCTCGGTAGCTTCCAGTCCGTTCATGACAGGCATCCGGATATCCATAAGAACCGCATCATAAAATCCCGGTTCACTCTTACTAAACATATCAACGGCAATCTGTCCATTCTCGGCGTGATCTGCAGAAATATCCCTCATATCAAGAACCTCAAGCATGATCTCGGCATTGATCTTAGTATCCTCAACAAGAAGAATGTGCCTGCCGGAAAGCCCGGTCTTAGCGGGCAGAGGCTCTTCATCAGAGGTCTTTGGACCATCATCAGAACTATCCCGTGAAATCTTCAAAGTAACGGTAACAATAAAAGTCGAACCCTTTCCCTTCTCGGAATCAACCTCTATCTTTCCGTTCATCATATCAATGATATTTTTCGTAATAGCCATTCCAAGACCGGTGCTGCCGTATTTATTCGCCAGGTTCTCATCTTCCTGAGAAAAAATATCAAAAATCTTAGGAATAAAATCCTTGCTCATGCCGATTCCGGTATCCTTCACAGTAAAGCGTAAGGTAGCATTGTCATCAAAATATGTCAATGGTTCCACAATAAAAGTAATAGAACCGCGAGTAGGAGTAAACTTCACAGCGTTGCCAAGGATATTCATGAAAACCTGCTTAAGCTTCGTATTGTCGCCTATATAATGACCATCAACAGACTCCTTGATAAGACATTTGTATGAAAGTCCCTTATCATCACACTGAATTTTGATCACTGTATTGATCTCGTCTAAAAGTTCATGCATAGAAAATTCTTCATTATTCAGGATCATCCGTCCGCTCTCTATGCGGCTCATATCAAGGATAGAATTAATGAGCCGTAAGAGATGCTTGGCACTGTTGTCTATCTTTTGCAGATAATCCCGTGTTTGAGGAGGGATATCAGGATCTTTTTCCGCAATAGCAGTGAGCCCGATGATAGCATTCATTGGTGTTCTGATCTCGTGGCTAATAGAACTCAAAAAAGAAGTTTTGGCAATATTTGCCTCTTCTGCGGCTTCCAGAGCCTTTTGAAGAGCCTGGTTTTTCTCCATGCCGGCACGGGTCTCCTGATCAACATCCGAAAAACCAATGCCAACGGCGTGAACGATGTTATCATCACGGTCTTCGATACGGCGTACGCCTGCCATGCGGAGCATTTCATAGCGCTCGACACCATTCTTAATAGCCAGATATCTGTGAGAGATAAGGGCCTCGGATAATAATCGTTTTCTGATATTGTCAGGATTAACAAAGTCCAGAAAAGCCTGACGTTCGGTCTCTGCCACGTAGTCGTTTGCATAGTTGGTTATCGTATCCAAATATTTAAAATGAGAACCTTCCTCTATACCATCATTCATTTTGTGATCGGCGCGGAAACAGATACCCTCATCACGATCGAGATCAATGTAATAAACCGTACGGTAATCAGAAGCCATAGCAGTGATCATACGGCTTTCCTGAATATTTGAAGCAACGATCTGACGGCGGAGTATATTACGTATATCCCGTACCTTGACATTCAATGTGCCGATATCATCAAGAGACTCGGAAGGAATGACGTTTTCATCATTAGAAATATCATTATCCTCGGAAATAACAGTATAGCTGCTGTCTTTCGCGTCATCCTTTATTTCATTTATGAGATCCTCGATATCATTAGAAAGCTCACCGAGTTCGTCGTTAAGGAATCTGAGGCGTTTTCTCATCTTTGTTGTACTTACAAGCACAAGAGAAGCACCGACGAGTAATGATACGATACTAAAAAGAACTACGGTAATGCCATACTTTGACAGCTGCTTTTCATACCAGTCGGCGCTGAAATCGATGCAGACGATACCGACAACATTTCCTTTAGAATCATAGATAGGGCAGTAGGCACTGTAGAATTTGCCCCAGGCATCTTCGTACGGTTCGTCATCAACAGACGGAGTCCCCTGTGAAGCAGCGATAAGTGCCGGAGTGACCTTTACAAGCTCACCATATTCAGCAGCTTCCGTTTCGTGAGGATCAACGGTGAAGATAAAAGTACCGTCCTTCATATCCCGGACAGTGTAGATAAACTCCAGATTGATATTGTCCTGAAATTTTTTCAGAGTATTATAGATCCGGTCATATTCGGGAGTCCCTTCGCTGTTTTCGTTGATCATTTCAAGCTCATCGCCGTCTATCATATCCGATGAAGTATTTACGATATCGAGCATTCGGTCATTGATCAGCTGTTTTAAGAGCTGCTTGGACTGTGACAAAAGGAGGTAACCTAGCAAAAAATTCCCCAAGAGGAGAAGGGCACATATGAAAAAGATGGAGCGCGCAGTTGAACGATAAGTGCGCTTTTTCATTTTGTCCTCCTCTCTTAACAAGTACTTTAGACAACTCTTCTTTTATCTTGTCAATGTCGATCGGTTTTGCGATATGACCGTTCATTCCTGCATCCTTCGCATTCTGTACGTCATCTGCAAAAGCATTGGCAGTCATGGCGATGATCGGGATCGAAGCCAGTGTTTTATCGGGAATGGCACGGATGGCTCTTGTCGCTTCGTAACCGTTCATCTCAGGCATCTGTACATCCATCAGAACTGCATCGAGATCGCCCGGAGCAGAAGCAGCGACAGCTTCGTAAGCTTCTTTTCCGTTTTTGGCGATTGACAGGATAAAGCCGGCATCCTCCAGAATGAGCGACGCGATATCCCTGTTTATCTCATTATCATCAACGAGCAGCAGTTTAACGCCTGTAAAATCAGTGATCGTGCAGGCGTCAGGTTCATCGTCTCCGGGCTGGTCGTTTGGTTCGTCCGGAGCCAGAGGAAGGGAGAAACATACTGTAAAGCATGAACCCTGTCCGATCTCTGTCTGAACTGAGATCGTTCCGCCCATAAGGTCAACGATACTCTTAGTGATAGCCATTCCGAGACCTGTACCTTGGATTTCAGACGCGTTTTTGTCGCGGGAATATGCATCAAAAACTTTTTTGGCAAATTCCGGACTCATGCCGATGCCGGTATCGCTGATCTTTAATTCATAGGAAGCGGTATCTTCCGTTGAAGAAGTTTCTGCTATATATACATCTACACTTCCGCCTTCGGGAGTATATTTATAGGCGTTACTCACGAGATTCAGAAGGACACGGTTAAGTCTCTTAATATCACACATGACAAATTTATGTATAGTGTCTTGTGAGTCTACCTTAAAGTCCAGATGCTTGGACTTCATCTGTGTTTCAAATAAGTAATAGGTTTCACTGAGTGCTTTGGATAGATCGGTCTTTACCGGACAGAGCTCTAACTTTCCGTTTTCGATACGGCTCATATCCAGAATGTCGTTAATAAGAGACAGCAGATGATTACTCGAAAACTCGATCTTTTCAAGGTAATCAACAGCTTCCGGTGGAAGACCGTCCAATTTTTTGGTCATGGAAGTATAACCGATGATGGCATTCATCGGTGTACGGATATCATGACTCATATTAGAAAGAAAGATGCTCTTTGCACGGTTGCTCTCTTCGGCTTTTATACGCTTGGTCTCTATCTTTTTCTCTCGTTCCGTCATAGAAGAATAAATCTTAAACATGATAAAAAGAGAGATCATGATGATCGCCATTTGAATACAGCTATGCTGGACAAAGTCATCGTTAACAGTGTCCATCTCGGTTTTCAATTTGTCATCGGTTTCGCGGATATCCTCCAGATCAAGAGTTATATTGTATTCCTCCAGAGTATCCGAGTGGTAATCGCTAAGGTCACTTAAGACTCTTTCCGTAGCATTTCGTGTAGCTTGTCTCAGCCACAGTATGGATGTGAAAAATACGAGGAAAAGCAGAGTTATCCATACGATCGTGGTTTTACCGAAACGGTTTTCCGTATCATGATTAAATACGATATAGAAAAACAGAAAACCGATGATGCTCCAAAAGATCAGTATCATGTAAGATTCTGCAGACAGTCCGGAAACGGTAAAGATATTCGGGACCATGAAGTAAAGCAAGAAGATCAGAGAGATTATCGCTCCTGTAATACCTGTGATCTGTACGGACTTGTTTTCATCCTTTTTCGCGATCTTAAAAGCTGCAGCAGAAGTATAGGTGTACGCGATAAGAGCACCTATGGTACTGATATCCACGATCCACCCTATGGCAGCTCTGCCTACAAATGGTACAAAAATAGAAATACCGATCAGGAACTTAAGAGCATTTGAAGGAGTATGATTTTTATCGAGTTCACCGAACCAGCCGGGCAGGATATTGTCCTCGGTCATAGCGAAAAGCAGACGGCTCGCGGCGATATAGTTGCCAATGAGGCCTGTGACGATGCCGCCGAGAACGGAAAGCGCCAAAAGTATCTGACCGGGATATCCAAGATGAGTGATCGCGGCATAGAAGGTCGGGATCGATGAAATATCGTCATGTCTGGAGAGATTATGTATGTATTCGGACCAGTTGCTGTACTGAGCCGGATAAGTCGATGAAGCCATGAGTGCCAGCAGGATGTAGCACAGTGCTCCGAGTATCAAAGCAACGGTCATGATCTTTATTGATTTTTTGGGTGAAAAGTTAAACCCCTGCGTTGAATTTGAGATCGATTCAAAACCAACAAAGGCCCATGGTGCCAGAACTGCGATATTTAAGACCTGCAGAAACAGGTTTTCACCGGATAGAGAAAATGCCGGTGCGGTTTTTGATAAGCCACCATGATAAAAAAGGATAATAAAAGCGCAGATCACTATCCCGCAGACCATGACTATAACCATTACGGTCTGGATGATGATAGCAATGTGCTCGTTTTTTATACAGATAAAACCAAAGAGTAGTATAAAAGCGAGAGTCAGCAGGATCTCTCCGAAGTAAACGTGATATCCGGCGACCATATAGTGGAAGCCCCATTGCAGAGCACTGCCAAAAAGGTTTCGAACGATCAGAACGATGGCAGTTGCATTTGCCCACATGATGGCTATATACACGAGGAGCAGGAACCATGCGCTTAAAAGACCATGATCAAATCCGAAGGCTCTTATTGAATACGTGAGTGTACCTCCGGCATCCGGGTATTTATTCATAAGAAAATGGTAATTAACACCTATTATCAGCATGATGAGAGCACCTATGCCGATGCCCAGCGCAGTTCCGACAGGACCTGCAAGAGGCAGGAACGTGGTTCCGGGCATGATAAATGCGCCCCATCCTACGGCACATCCGAGAGACAGAGCCAAAACTTCTATCGGAGGAGGATAGAACTAACAGTTTTTTAACTGTTCTCCTGATCGGGTCCGATGCCGGG
>CAMVTN010000127.1 GCA_947170415.1 uncultured Lachnospiraceae bacterium
CCCGCGGTCTCCACCTTGGCAAGGTGGCGCTTTACCAGCTAAGCTACTATCGCAAACACTGTTTATCATTGTTTCCGTGTTAAATTACTCAGCTTTTCGCCGACAAGGAAGATATTATCACATCATTATACAAATCGTCAAGAGTTAAATTGAGACTATAAAGTACTATGAATTAAAAGAGTTACTGTTCACTGGCAATAACGTAAAGGACATTTTAAGCAGAGGACAAATTTTTGTCCCCTGCCCGTTATCAGATAACGTAGTACCACTCTTCGCTTTGTTTGATTTCCTCTTTTTTACGCTGATTATCGTTAGTTCTGTATTCCATTTCCGGATTTTTAATACTTACTCTCGTATCCCTCGGAACCGAGCTTGTTATAAATGTATTTCCTCCGATCACAGAATTTTCTCCGATGACCGTGTCGCCTCCAAGTATGGAAGCTCCTGCGTAAATGGTCACATTATCTTCAATAGTAGGATGTCTCTTTTTTCCGGATAATTTCTGACCGCCTCTTGTAGAAAGCGCTCCGATCGTCACTCCCTGATATACCTTTACATTTTTTCCGATAACAGCCGTCTCACCTATTACGATCCCTGTTCCATGATCTATGAAAAAGTTCTTATCGATAGATGCCCCCGGATGTATGTCGATACCTGTAGCGGAATGAGCTATTTCTGTCATAAGTCTCGGCAGTACCGGCACCTTAAGGAGGTATAATTCGTGTGCTATGCGATAGACCGTTACTGCCCTGAGCCCCGGGTAAGCCAGGATGATCTCTTCAAAACATCCCGCCGCAGGATCTCCATCATATGCTGCCAATAAATCTGTTTCGATATATTCCCTTATAGTCGGAAGCTTGTCAAAAAATGCCCGACAGATCCGATAGCTTTCCTTCTTTCTCTCATCATCCGTCATTGTCCCTCTTCTCTTACAGAAGTCCAAAGCAAGATAAACCTGCTTATTCAGATGATAAAAAATATCTTCTATCGTCACTGCAAAACTGTTTTTGGGATTGTAGATCTTAAATGTTCTTTCTCTGAAATATCCCGGAAATATGATCCGGAAAAGATTCCGGATCAATTCCCTGACCTCAGCCTTGTCCGGTTTATTATAGATATTTATGATGTCGATATTCTTACCGGATTCAAAATCAGAAAGAACCCGGTTCACGATCTCATCTATCTCCTCTTCTCTGACAACACTGTTCATGTATATCCCCTTTTACGCAAATGTCCGTAAAACCTTGACAAGCCGGTCTATATCATCCGGGGAGTTATAGAGAGCAAGTGTAGGTCTGACCGATCCTTCATATCCAAAATGTCTGAGAACCGGCTGTGCACAATGATGACCTGTTCGAACGGCAATACCGTGATCATCCAGCCTCTTTCCTACTTCCTCGTCTGAATAACCATCGAGCTTAAATGACAGTACCGATGCTTTGTTAGCAGCTGTACCAATGAGTGTAAGTCCCGGAACCTTCCTCATTTCCTTCATCGCATACTGCAGAAGTTCATGCTCCCATCTGAACACACAGGGCATTCCTATCTCTGTGAGATATTCCAGCGCTGCTCCCAGGCCTACTGCATCTGCAATGCTTCCTGTACCTGCTTCAAATTTATTCGGTATATCGTTATATATCGTTCTTTCAAAAGTTACATCGGCGATCATATTTCCGCCGCCGTGATACGGTCTTGCTTCCTGTAAAAGCTCTCTTTTTCCGTATACCACACCTATACCTGTCGGTGCGAAGATCTTGTGACCGGAAAATACAAAGAAGTCTGCATCAAGTGCTGCCACATTCACAGGAATATGCGCGACTGACTGGGCTCCATCGATAAGGATCCTTACGCCATGCCTATGAGCTATGGCTACGAGTTCTTCTACAGGTGTCACAGTGCCGAGTACATTCGATACGTGTGTAACAGATACAAATTTTGTCTTCTTAGTAAAGAGCTTTTCATATTCCGAAAGGATCAGCTGTCCTGTCTCATCACAAGGAATAACCTTTATCACTGCCCCTGTCTGCTGCGCGATGAGCTGCCAAGGTACGATATTTGCGTGATGCTCCAGGATAGATACTATGATCTCATCACCGGGCGAAAGCAGCGGTGCAACATATGCGTTTGCAACGAGATTTATTGCTTCGGTTGTTCCTCTGACAAAAATGATCTCGTCTGATGAAGGAGCTCCTATAAAGTTCTTTACGATGTCTCTTGCTCCTTCATACGCATCAGTGGATCTCGCAGCCAATGTATGCGCTCCTCTGTGAACATTGGAATTTTCATGCTCATAATAGTATGAAAGCCTGTCGATCACAGATTTCGGACGCTGTGTCGTAGCTCCGTTATCAAGCCATACCAGCGGATTTCCATTAACTGTCTCAGAAAGGATCGGAAAATCGCTCCTTATCTGCGCGAGTGTCTTGCTTCCTATATGGATGGAATCATTTCGGGTCGTTCCTTTTTCCGAAAAATCCTTGCGTTCCGGAACATCTCCTCTTGAAAGTGATGTAGGAACATCTATCCTTCTGTCATCCTCTGCTGCCTGTGTTTTTGACACTACTGCCGGAGAATATGATCGGTTATTTCCTGTGTCAACCGTATTGATATTGGAAAAAGGATGTTCCCAGTCAAAACCTTCTATCGCAGGAGCTTCGTATCCGGCTTCAACCGGAGTCCCTGCCGGAAGCAAATCCGGAAATAATCCATTTGCAAGAGCTTCCAGCTCTCCTGCTGACGGAAGACCGTATCCTGTACTGATCTCAGGATTAATCGGAGTCATAATACTCACCCACCTCCACGTCTTCGAGTACTGCTATGGCATCATCAGCAAGGATTGCTGCAGAGCAGTACAGGGACAAAAGATAGGATGCAACGCCCTTATCATCAATTCCACGGAAACGTACTGACAATCCGCGTGAATGTTCATTCTTAAGACCTGCCTGGAAAAGTCCGACAACGCCGCGCTTAGCTTCACCGGTTCTTACGAGCAGGATATTTGTCTTTCCGCTCTGTGCTGTCGGGTTCTTAAGTCCGTCAACGAGCAGCTTATCTGTCGGGATGATCGGGATGCCTCTCCATGTAAGGAATGTGCCTCCTGCGATCTCACGAGTTACAGGTGGAACACCTCTCTTTGTGCATTCTCTTTCGAAAGCAGCGATCGCTCTCGGATGTGCAAGGAAGAATGAAGGCTCTTTCCATACCTTTGTGATTAGCTCATCGAGATCATCCGGTGTCGGTGCACCGTTTCTTGTCTGAATCCTCTGAGAATCTGCGACATTTTTCAGCAAACCGTAATCATCATTATTGATGAGCTGGCTTTCCTGTCTCTCTCTCAGTGACTCGATAGCGAGTGAAAGCTGCTCCTGTACCTGATCATACGGTGCGCTGTAAACATCTTCGATCACTGTATTTACATTGATGATGGTAGAGATGGAATTAAGTCTGTACTCTCTGGGTTCTGTCTCATACTCTACATATCCGTCAGGAATGATATCTGACTTCTTTGTCTGTGAGCAGAGGACATCGAGAGGCGTATCACCCTCAACAACCTTATTTACGCGATAGATTCCGGTTTCAAGTCCCTTAAACTCAAGGAACTTTGTAAGCCACTTTGGTGTCAGTGCTCCGTACTGGGGCTTTGTCTTGGTCACATTGGCGAGATTATACGCCGCTGCAGCACCAAGGGCATTGATGCCTGCTGCCTTGTTTTCTGTTTCAACTGCCATTTTTTGTCTCCTCCTGTTTCTTTGATTTTTTCATAATCTATCTGAAATCCGTATAAACGGACATCAGCCTTTTCTCCCCTCTTACAGACCTCCTCCCTCATTTGAGAAAATGATGTCTTTCATGGCATCAAAGCCGCCCTTCAGGTTGTATATTGCCCCTTTATATCCTGCTTCTCTTAATGTATTTATAGCCAATATGCTTCGCTTTCCTTCTTTACAGATAAATACTGTATCTATCTCCGGATTCAGCTCCTTTTGTCTGCGTGCCAGCTGCCCGATAGGAATAGCTACTGCATTCGGGAATTTTCTGATTGCTCGTTCGTGAGGTTCTCTCACATCTATGATCGTTATTGGTTCTCCGCTTTCTATCCTGGATGCAAGTTCATCCGGTGTCAGTCCTTCTACCGGGATCTCATTTTCATCTTCTTTTAATCCGCAGAATTCCTCGTAATCAAAATCTATAAAGCTCGTTATAGAAGGATCATTTCCGCATACAGGACATTTTTCATTTCGCTTTATGTTGAGTATGTTGGTTCTAAGTCCGAGGCTATCTATCGTAAGGAGTTTTCCTGTGAGATGCTCTCCTATTCCTATTATCAGTTTCAGTGCTTCATTCGCCTGTATACTGCCTATTATTCCGGGGAGAGGGCTGATCGCGCCTCCTTCCGCACAGGTCGGTACCAGTCCTGCCGGCGGTGGTGCCGGATAGAGACATCTGAGACAAGGTCCACCCTTGTATCCCAGCACACTTACCTGACCTTCATATTGGTATATCGCTCCGAATATCAGTGGGATCCCGAGAAGCGTACATGCATCGCTCAGTAAGTATCTGGCTTTGTAGTTATCCGTACAATCTATTACCAGATCAAATCCATCTATGACAGATCCTACATTGTCTGCATCGATCCTAATGTTTTCTGCTATCACTTCGATATTTCTGTTTATATTTCTGATAGTATCTCTGGCTGATGCAGCCTTAGGTCTCTTAACATCCCGGGTTCCGTGGATCACCTGACTCTGCAGGTTTCCGATCTCCACTGAATCAAAGTCAACAACCTTTATCGTTCCTACCCCAGCTGCTGCAAGATACTGTATTACCGGTGATCCAAGAGCACCGGCCCCCACAACAACTACTCTTGCTGCCTTTATCCTTTTCTGCCCCTTTACTCCTATCTCTCTTAAGAGCAGGTGCTTATTGAATCTGTCTATCTCCTGTTCATCAAGCTTAATTGCTTTTCTCCTGTCATCTGATATGATGCTTTCTTCCGGTGCCCCTCCTGCTATCACCGGAAGAAACAACACATCTGATCTCTCATCAAGCAGGTCTCTGTGATATTTCTTATCCGTTCTATCCTCGTTATTCACGAATATGCGAATAAAATCTCTTATCTCACCGTTTTCGTCATATAACCCCTTTTTTGCTTCCGGATACTCAGAAGTCAAAGTATCCAATATTTCTTTTATGGTATTTTTCTCAATTTGGATCTCGCCATTACGATCGAAGAATGATCGTAATGTTGCAGATATATAAACCTTCATAACCGTATCCCCTCATAATCGATCACAAGCCTGCCCGCTTTTCCATCAATTGTCTGCTTTTTCCATGCACTGATATCTTTGCATTTCCGGTCTTCGACAGATAGGATGATATAAACCAGTCCAGGGATCATCCGTCTTTCATCTTCTCCTGAAAGTATTGCTTTTTTGTCAGGATGCGAGTGGTAAAAGCCGACGATCTCCATACCCCTTTTTTTGCCCTCTGTTTCCCACTTATAAAGCGAAAGCGGATCCACTATATACTGTCTTCCGGAATTGTCTTCCTCTGCATTATTTTCCAGAGGAAGAGCTTCTATCACATGCGCCTGTCCATCCTTATTAATGTGTCCAAAGAGAACTCCGCAGCACTCTTTCGGATAGCCAAACAGAGTATGTATTTCCATTCCGGTTTTTGAAATTTTATGTATTCTTATACTCTCGGAATTCATTTTTACTTTTTCTTTGACGTAACCCTGTCAAGCCACGTCCACAGGCTGTACATCAATGTCCCCCATATGAGGAAAAGTACGATATGAACGACCATCGGGA
>CAMVTN010000128.1 GCA_947170415.1 uncultured Lachnospiraceae bacterium
GCACTTACTTTTTCGGATAATGCGATAATCGATCTTTCACAAACACTGATATACGGTACTTTGGGTATCAAAGATGTAATGAAGACCATGGATAACAGGTGCATAATCGATGATTCGACACTTAGAGAAGTAGGATATGTAAGGAAAGGCAGGAGCTAAGGTATGCTTGACATATATGCATTGCTTCATCAGGCATCAGTGGAACATGCGTCTGACGTACATATCAGTGTAGGTGCTTTTCCGAAATTCAGGATACACGGTGAACTTGTTAATACAAAGTTTCCTCGTATGACACCGTCGGATACATTGGAAGTTCTGCTGAACCTCATGAATCCGGAGCAGCGGGAAAAATTTGATGAAGATGGAGAAATAGACCTTTCTGTGTCTATACCGGAAGCCGGAAGATTCCGTGTAAATGCGTATAAACAGAGAGGCAGTATATCACTGACACTTCGTCTCGTGGATATGAAGATACCTGATGCGGAAACTCTCAATATCCCGAAAGAAGTGATGGATCTTTGTGCGGAAAAAAGAGGACTGATACTTGTTACGGGACCGTCGGGATCCGGAAAGTCAACAGTGATCGCGTCGATGGTAGACAGGATAAATACCACAAGAGCATGCAATATCATTACGCTGGAGGACCCCATCGAGTATCTTCATGCGCATAAAATGTCCATAGTAAACCAGCGTGAGATCGGCCTCGATGTTAAAGATTATGAAACAGCCATGGCAGCGGCACTCAGACAGGATCCGGATGTGCTGGAGATAAGCCAGCTGACCAATTCTACGGAAGTACGTCAGGCACTTATGGCTGCTGAGACGGGACGTCTGGTATTTTCGTCTATGTACACGCTGAGCGCAGTGGAGACAGTAGAAAATCTTATAGACCTGTTCCCGGAACAGCAGAGGATACAGGGAAGGAACAGGATCGCTAATGCGCTTAAAGCTACTATATCAAGGCAGCTGCTTGTCTCTACAGAGGGAGAGCGTATACCGGCTTATGAGATTCTTCTTGTAGATAACCAGGTGCGTGAGATAATCAGGCATGGAGACATATATTCATTATATGACCTTATGAAAAATAACCATGACAAGGGAATGATCACAATGGACGAGTCTGTGCTCGATCTGTACAAAAAGGGCCTGATACCGAGAAATGAGGCACTTCAGGCTGCAAGTGATCAGGAAGCCTTGTTAAAAGCAATAAGCCTTGACAATAAATAAAAATCACGTTAATCTAATCCGCGGAAATCCAAATGGGGTTTCCGCGAATTATCTTAAGCCGCAGGGGTTCTTCTCTGATCGGCATTCTTCGGCAGTTCTGCCGGGATATTCATTTATAAAAAATATATTTGAAAGCCGGAGCAAAGTTAATGCCGGTCTCTTTTTCGAGCCATCATTTTCGTATTCCGGCAGGAAAGGAGCAGTAATTTGTTCAGTAGTATTCATACTATGGCAATTAACGGTATGGCAGTGCAGGAAGTTCTGGCGGAGACAGATCTGTCAGAAGGCGGACTTCCGGTATTTGAAATGGTCGGATTCCTTGGGAGCGAAGTAAGGGAATCAAGGGAGAGGATAAGGACGGCGCTAAAGAACAGCGGTTTTCTCATACCTCCGCGACGTATCACAGTGAATCTGTCACCGGCAGATCAGAAAAAAAGTGGCACTTCGTTTGATCTGGCGGTCGCAGCTTCACTTTTATGTGCGATGGGGGTAATAGATCAGAAGGAATTAAAAGATACGGTAGTTGCAGGAGAAGTGAGTTTATCGGGGGAAGTCAGGCGAGTGAACGGGATACTTCCGATGGCGAGAAAAGCAAGAGAAAGCGGATATAAAAGATTTATCCTTCCAAAAGAAAATGCAAATGAAGGGGGCGCTGTAGACGGTATTGAAGTAATAGGCATAAGTACGTTGAGGCAGTTTGTTGAGTATCTTACGGGAAATGAAAAGATAAGTCCGACGGTGTTTTCTGTGGAGGAAAGCCTGGCGAAAAGGACAGACAGTGCGGATGATTTTTCATCTGTTCAGGGACAGGCGGCAGTAAGACGAGCAATGGAGGTCGCTGTAAGCGGTATGCATAACATCATGATGATCGGCCCTCCGGGAAGTGGAAAGAGCATGATGGCTAAGTGTCTCCCGTCAATACTTCCGGCTCTTTCACCGGAGGAATGTCTTGAAATATCGGAAATATATAGTGTATCCGGTCTTCTCGGAGCGGATGGATTAAAGACGGAGAGACCGTTTGTAAGTCCTCATCATACGGCATCTGCGGTCTCATTAAGCGGAGGTGGAAAAGTTCCGCGTCCCGGGCAGATAAGTCTCGCTCATCGCGGAGTGCTGTTTCTCGATGAGCTGCCTGAGTTTGATCGTAAGACGATCGAGATTTTGAGGCAGCCGTTAGAAGATAGGAAGATATGTATCTCCAGGGTAAACGGAACATATACTTTCCCGGCGGACTTCCTGCTGGCAACAGCTCTAAATCCGTGTAAATGTGGATATTATCCTGATAGGAACAGATGCACCTGCTCGGAAAACGAAGTGCATAGTTATCTGTCGAGGATAAGCAGACCTCTTCTTGATCGTATAGATATATGTGTAGAGGCCAGGGAAGTAAGTTTTGAAGAGCTGGCACATGCGGACCGGATGCCGGTACCAGAAGACTCTGAAACAATAAGACAGAGGGTTGAGGAAGCGGTTGAGATACAAAAAAAGCGTTTCAGTGGAAGTTCGTTAAAATTTAATTCTGACTTAAGATCATCGGACATACGAAAATACTGCAGTATAGGGCTTAAGGAAGAAAGATTTATGGAAAATGCTTTCAGGAAGCTGGGATTAAGTGCCAGAGCATATCACAGGATACTTAAGTGTGCGAGGACGATAGCAGATCTCGATCATCAGGACGATATAAAAGTGCAGCATATAGCGGAAGCTGTTGGTTACAGATCAATAGACAGGAGGTACTGGGGTGGACAGGAACAGTGATATAAGGTGCATAACACCTCTTGATCAGGAATTTCCGGACAGACTCAGAGAAATTCCTGATTGCCCTGACGTTCTTTATATAAGAGGGAATCTGCCTGCAGCCGATCGTCCTACTGTCGGGATAATAGGCAGCAGAAATGCATCGCAATACGGGATCAGTACGGCGAAATATTTCGCAGCTTGCCTGTCGGATGCAGGAGTACAGATCGTTAGCGGCATGGCGCGCGGAATAGATGGAGTGAGTCAGAGAGCAGCCATGGAAGCAGGTCATCCGACTTTTGCGATATTGGGGTGTGGGGTAGATGTACTGTATCCTAAGGAAAACAGTGATCTTTTTTGTCATATACCGGAAAAAGGCGGGATCATAAGTGAGTTTCCGCCGGGAACACAACCAATCGCAAAATTTTTTCCTTCAAGAAACAGGATAATTTCCGGATTATCGGATATACTGCTGGTTGTAGAGTCAAGGATCAGGTCAGGCACGGGCATAACAGTAAAAAGAGCACTGGAACAGGGGAGGGATGTGTACGCGGTTCCGGGACGTATAACAGATCCCCTTAGTGCCGGTTGCAATAAATTAATAGCAGACGGTGCGGGAGCAGCTCTTTCGCCTGATATAATACTGGAAGCGCTGGGGATTTATCCGGAAAATGTGCCGGGAACGTCGCTCGTTAATGGTAAAAATCTTGAGAAGGAAAAATCAGTCCGTCTTGCAAAGGATGAAAAAATGGTGTATAGTTGCTTGGATTTGTATCCCAAAACGCTGGATGAGCTTGTCTATGCAACACATCTAAGTGTACAGAAGCTCCTTCCGGCGCTGCTACAGCTAATATTGAAGGGACTTGTTGCAGAAACAGGGAAGAATAATTATTACAGAAAGAGTCAGGGGTAATGGCAAAGAATCTCGTTATCGTGGAGTCACCGGCGAAGGTGAAGACCATCAAAAAGTTTTTAGGAAGTACCTATCAGGTAGTGGCATCTATGGGTCACGTAAGGGACCTGCCAAAGAGCCAGATGGGTATCGATATTGAGCAAGACTTTGAGCCGAAGTACATCACTATCCGTGGAAAGGGTGAGCTGCTCGCATCTCTTCGAAAAGAAGTAAAAAAAGCAGATAAGATCTATCTCGCAACTGACCCTGACCGTGAGGGAGAAGCTATTTCGTGGCATCTGATGAAAGCGCTGAAGCTTGAACCCGGAGTTACGGATAAAAAAGTCGAGAGAATCACTTTTAATGAGATCACGAAGACTGCGGTTAAAAATTCGCTCAAGGCATCTCGTGAACTTGATATGAACCTCGTAGATGCCCAACAGGCACGCCGTGTCCTTGACCGTATGGTGGGTTACGGAATATCACCGCTTCTTTGGGCAAAGGTAAAACGTGGTCTTTCGGCAGGACGAGTGCAGTCTGTTGCTCTTCGCATCATTTGTGAGAGAGAAAATGAGATAGAGGCATTCATTCCTGATGAATACTGGACTATGGATGCGATACTTGATGTAAAGGGCGAGAAGAAGCCGCTCACAGCCAAGTTTTCCGGAGACAGGAACGGAAAGATCACGATCCATAATAAGCAGGAAGCTGATGAGATCCGTGCATTCTGTGAGAAGGCAAAGTATGTCGTGACAGATGTACGAAAGGGAGAGCGTGTGAGAAAAGCACCGCTTCCGTTTACCACAAGTACACTTCAGCAGGAAGCATCGTCTGTTCTCAACTTTTCAACACAGAAGACGATGAGGATCGCTCAGCAGCTGTATGAAGGTGTGGATATCAAGGGCAGCGGAACCGTAGGTATGATATCCTATCTCCGTACTGATTCGACCCGTGTTTCTGAAGAAGCAACTGCAGCTGCAGCAGAATATATCAAGGAAAATTATGGTGAAGAATTCCTGGCCGCTCCTGTAAAGGCTAAAAAGAACCAGGAGAGGATCCAGGACGCACATGAGGCTATCCGTCCTACTGATATAAACAGGAATCCTTTTGATGTTAAGGACAGTCTTTCAAGAGACCAGTACAGACTGTATCAGCTTATCTGGAAGAGATTTGCAGCGAGTCAGATGGCTCCGGCAAAGTACGGTACAGTAAGTGTAAAGATCGAAGCCGGTGAGAAGTATTTATTCACTGTTTCTGCGTCAAAGCTGAAATTTGACGGATTCATGTCCGTTTATTCAGTTAAGGACGAGGAAAAAGAAGAAGGAAATGTTCTTGTCGGAGATATAACGAAGGAGAGTGAGCTCTCTCTTAATGATATGGAAGAGAAGCAGCATTTCACACAGCCGCCGGCACATTATACCGAGGCTTCTCTCGTTCGTACACTTGAGGAACTTGGCATAGGCCGACCGAGTACCTATGCACCTACGATCACGACGATCCTTGCACGCCGTTATGTTACAAAGGAACAGAAAAATCTGTTTGTGACAGAGATCGGTCGTGCGGTTGACAATATCTTAAAAGATGCATTTCCGAGTATTGTTGATGTGAATTTTACGGCTAATTTCGAAACACTTCTCGATGGAGTGGAAGAAGGAAAGGTGCAGTGGAAGACCATCATCCGTAATTTCTATCCGGATCTCGATGAAGCTGTTAAGAGAGCTGAAAAAGAAATCGCTGAAGTTAAGATACAGGATGAAGAAACCGATGTGGTGTGCGAGAACTGCGGACGCCATATGGTGATAAAATATGGTCCTCATGGTAAATTCCTTGCATGCCCCGGTTTCCCGGAATGCAGAAATACCAAGCCGTATTTTGAAAAGATAGGTGTGCCGTGTCCGAAGTGCGGAAATGATATCGTCATGAAGATGAC
>CAMVTN010000129.1 GCA_947170415.1 uncultured Lachnospiraceae bacterium
CACGATACTCCTGCAGTTTGGACTTAGGTATCCTGGGACGGCGTCTCCAGTAATTTATATGCGCCATAGAAACCAGTCTGTACAGATTTACTCGTCCTATCTCATTTTTCGCAAGGAGGATAATGTGAAAAGTCGGAAGTTTACGGATTCCCTCAGGCGTAACTATCATGTTTTCCTGAAGCTCTTCCATAGTCTCTATATTTTTTTCCTCAATCATTTTTTGACAAAGGCGTAAAAATATTTCTGCCGTGCATTCCGCATCATCTACCGCACGGTGATGATTTTCCAGAGATACTTTCAATTCATCCGCAACTGTATCCAGCTTGTAATTTTTTAGATCCGGCAGCAGAAAACGTGCCATCTCGACCGTATCCACCACCGCTTTGTTAAATGGCAGACTGAGTCTTTCAGCATTTTTTGAAATAAAGCTCGTATCAAACTTCGCATTATGAGCCACCATGATCGCATCCTTGGAAAACTCAAGGAATCCCGGCAGCACAGCTTCGATATTTCCCGCATCACGGACCATATTGTCATTTATGCTCGTGAGCTCCTGTATACGGAATGGGATCGGAATTTCAGGATTTATAAATTCATCATAATGGTCTACGATCACACCATTTTCTACACGCACCGCACCGATTTCTATGATCTTGTCCTTATTTGGAGAAAATCCTGTAGTCTCGATATCAAATACCACATAAGTATCCTTCAGTGTGTGTTCCGTCTTTCCATCATCTTTTCCGATCTTAAAGAACGCTTCTCTCATGTCATCTACGAGATAGCCTTCACAACCGTAGATAACCTTAAAATCAGGATTTGAGAGATCCGCCTTTACATGATTTGCCACAGGGAAAACCTGCACATTTCCATGATCTGTGATAGCGCAGGCATTCCATCCCCATTTATCCGCACGCTTCAGAATGTCGGAAACATCGCTTACTCCGTCCATTTCTGAATATTTGGTATGACAATGGAGCTCCACGCGTTTCTCGGGAGCCGTGTCCATCCTCGGTCGGATGAATGAGCCTATTTTCTTTATTCCACGGACACTTCCAATGACCACATCATGATCAAAATTATCCATCTGTGCAAAACCATGGACCTTTACGAACTGACCGGGTTTACCCTTTTCAAGTCCTCCTGCACCGACAGCTTCCCTAAATTCCGGGATTTCCTCGTTTTTAAGGAAAAGCTTCATAGTGATGGAATCCGTATAGTCTGTGATATCAATAGAGACTATCGTTCTCTCATTTCTGATCTCATGCTCTTCATAAAAGATCAGCTGTCCCTTGATAACAACTTCTCCGATCTCGCCAACTATTTCCTTGATCGGAATAGGCTCGTCATCAAAATCAGATCCACGGATAACATCAGGATTATTGGACCTCTTCTGAAATCCTCCGCCTCTTGAAAATCTTCCGTTTCTCTTTCCGCCAAAGTTTCCGCCGCTTCCCGGAGAAGTGCTTCCTGATTTCTTTTCCGGAGCTGCCTTCTGGTCGGCAGATTTCTCTGCCTTTTCGTCTTTCTTTTCTTCCTGCTTTTCCGCCTTTTGTCCGGCAGCTTCCAGAGCTCTCCGCGTTATCTCAGCGATCTGCTGCTGAACACGGATTTCTGCTTCGCGCGTTCCTTCCGGCTTTTCTTCTGCTTTATAAGAGATTCGTATATCCGCATGCAGGCCGCAGCGGACATTCATCACATGTGCCAGATAATCCGCGAGTCTTTCACCTTCCTGGTGAGATATCAGATTGTCCGGGATCGTAAGAGTCACGAGACCGTTCTGTCCGTACGAAATATTTGCATGACGGTACATCTGATTCAGGATAGGTTCTTCCTCTCTAAGCTCCATGGAAACTGATTCTTTATAAGCATCCATAAGGCTTTCCGGGGTATACTGATCCGAAAGCAGAAATGATTCATGCAGTCTGAAAGAAACTCTGGCTCTGGGAAAGAGCTGTTTTGCGAGTTCTCTTTCAGCTCTATGCACCTGATCCTTTGATATGAGATTAGGGCTTTCTATATAGACATGAAAAACATCACGACTTGTAGTTGTTCTTATCTTTTTTACTCCTACGTACTGAAAGAGCTGTCCGGTTTCTCCGGACAGCTTCAGTGTAGGAAATACTTCATAAAATGATTTGGCAGTACTCATTTATGCTCCTATGAATATCGATCAAAGATTCTCTGCCTTATCGAGTTCTTCTTTCAGTGCTCCTAAAAGCTCTGCTTCAGGAACCTTACGTAAAATAACTCCCTTGCTGAAGATAAGGCCCTCTCCATCTCCTCCTGCGACACCAAAATCAGCTTCTCTTGCTTCTCCGGGTCCGTTTACCACACAACCCATTACAGCAACCTTAAAGTTTTTGTGGTATCCCTGCACGAGATTTTCTACTTTATTTGCGAGATCGATAAGATTGATCCTGGTACGTCCGCAGGTCGGGCAGGAAACAACTTCCACGCCGCCCTCTCTGAGTCCGAGAGATCTGAGTATGATACGCGCACTCTTTATTTCTTCTACAGGATCACCTGTAAGAGATACACGGATCGTATCACCTATGCCCTGATATAAAATTATGCCCAGTCCAACTCCGGATTTGATGTTTCCGCTGATAACAGTTCCGGACTCTGTGATACCTACATGAAGCGGATACTGAGTCTTTTTTGCTATCTGCTCATAGGCATGCGCGCACATCATTACATTTGATGACTTTATGCTGAGCACGATATTGTCATAATCATGATCTTCTATCATCCTGACTTTATCTAAAGCACTCTCTACGAGACCTTCAGCCGTTACTCCGCCATACTTTTCAATAAGCGGCTTTTCAAGCGAACCGGAATTTACTCCCACACGTATCGGAACATTTCTTTCCTTACATGCAGCTACAACCTTTGCAAGCTTCTCCTCGCCGCCGATATTTCCGGGATTTATACGAATCTTATCTGCGCCGTTTTCAAGAGCAGCAAGTGCCATGTGATAATCAAAGTGAATATCTGCTACGAGAGGGATATGTATCCTCTTTTTTATTTCTTTGATAGCTTCTGCACATTCAATAGTAGGAACAGTGCAGCGGATTATCTCACAGCCTGCTTCTTCAAGCTTTAATATCTGTGCCACCGTTGCTTCTACGTCATCAGTCCTTGTATTTGTCATGGACTGGATGGCAACAGGTGCGCCACCGCCGATAACCGTATTTCCTATGTATATCTTCTTTGTATTATCTCTGTACATTCTATTCAACTCCTGAAAGCAAATCGATTTAATTCGCATGTATCATATCACGATTCGATTTGTTTATCTATGGTCAATAAATTGACGCACTACAAATTCCGCCTTTTCTTCTGATCTATGTCCAGCTTCGTCAACAGCTGACATTTTCAGGATATATCGTCCCGGTTTTGTGACCTTTCTTCCATCATATTTTTTTCCGTTAAGAGTCAACGAGCTCGTCACAAACGAATAGTCCCGTATAAGATTACGCGGATCATCCGTAAATGAAATGCTTGTAAAGGTCTTTTTATCAAGCACGGAAAAGTCCATAAGTACGGGACTGGTCTTATCAATCGTAAAGTAACCCGTTTGTTCAGACACATGTCCGGAGTAGTCTTCTCCATGCAATATTACCTTGTAACTGCCTTCTTCACACACCGTGAATTTCCCGGGACTTGCGGTTATTTTCTGAAGCACTTCTCCGTCCATTCCGCGTCTTTCGATCTTCATCACTGTTTTTTTCAGATTAAGATCAATAGCAGAAACATAACTAAAAATCGTTACATTTCCATCGTACACCTTAAAATCATCAAAACCTTTTATACCGATTTCCGGGTCGCTGCTCATTCCATTTATGGAAAGTGTCTGCTTATAGATTTTAACGGCTGAACCATCTGTCTCCGGATCATTGTTTTCAACCGGTAGAATTGGCTCCTCATAATACTTCTCTTTGATCTCCGTATCACTTTCGCCTATATTACCGGATATTGCAGGCATCTGCTTTTCAACTTCTATTATTTCTTCTGTCTTTTGTTCTCCGGCAGTTACTCCCATATATATCCCTGTAAATACAGATACCAAAACCGATAATGCAAGGATAGTCGTGACGATCTTTTTTCTAAATCCCGTAAACTGTAAAACAGCTTTCTTAAATTCAGACACAGATTGAAATCTTTTTTCCGGATCATCTGCCGTGGCTTTTCTGAGTATTTTTTTCCACGCTACATTTCTATATGGAATTGCCTCTATAGTGCGTCCCAGTGAATAAATATCCGATCTTTCATCTGAGTAACCTTCGAATTGCTCAGGCGCTGCAAACGCCTTTGTTCCGAGAGCCACTTCATCGGCTCCGGTATTATCAAGCCGCTCTTTTGCCGTCCCAAAGTCGATGAGACACAAGGAACCGTCCGGTCTGACCATGATATTTTCCGGTTTCATGTCCCTGTAAATTATCGGCGGCTTTCTACTGTGAAGTTCCTCCAGCACTCCTAATAATTCCAGTGTCCATTGCTGTACCTTTGATGCTGCATATTCCGGATCGTGTTTTATGATCGTGTCGAGATTTTTCCCTTCCACATACTCCATCACCAGATATACCGAATCTTCTTCACGAAATATATCCACGATCCCTACAAGATTTTTATGCTTAATCCTTCGAAGTATATCTGCCTCCGCAAAGATACTGTCTGCCAGATACGAATGCTCCGGATCATTACATCGTATGCGTTTAAGTGCCCATTTCATGCTGAGATGCGTGTCTACTGCCAGATAGACATCACTCATTCCTCCACTTCCAAGCTGTCGCCGGATATCATACTTTTCTCCGACAATCAGAGTGATCACCTCCTGCTTTATCATATTTTCAAAGCTTGATAATTGATGAGAATTCCATCCAAGAAAAAATCCGACTTTGTCGGTCTTTATGAGAATTGCGTAAATGAACTATACGCGAACCTGTTTAGTATAAACATGCATAATGTATACTGTCAACACAAAAACAGCCATCGGGGCTATGATCATTTATCATTAACCCTAATGACTGTATTTTATCTTATATTTGACCCTGACATCATTTAATGAAAAAATCTCGAGATATCGTTAAAACATACGAGGAACATCAGTACCAGCAAAACCACCATACCGATGAAATGTACAAATGCTTCTGCCTTCCGATTGACCGGACGTCCTAAAATCGCCTCCAGGATCAGAAATACAAGTCTTCCTCCGTCCAGAGCCGGTACCGGCAACAAATTCATCACACCTAAGTTAGCAGTTAAAAGTATCGTGAGCATCATCATATTTATCCATATGTAAAAGATACCACTGGGCTTCGACTGCTCATAGACATCACCAACAACCTGTGCTACACCTACCGGTCCTGCCACATCATCCTTGGTAACTTTTCCCTTAAAGATCATGCCCAGACTCTTCCAGGTAACTTCGATCCAATATCGGACTTCCGCCAAACTGTAGCGGATAGTTTGCAGGACATTTCCCTTAACTCGCGCTCCGCCCATGATGCCAAAAAGATATCGTCCTGCCTCGGCATTGTATTCTGGTTCCAGAATAGTCTTGTATAACTGTCCGTCTCTGCGGTATGTTATTTCTTTTGCTTCACCTTCATTCAGCATGAGGTCCAGACTGATGTCACGATAGATCTCGATGTGGTCAGAACCAACCTTTACTATCTCGTCTCCGCTTTTTAATCCGGCTTTTTCTGCAGGATACCC
>CAMVTN010000130.1 GCA_947170415.1 uncultured Lachnospiraceae bacterium
TTCTGCAATGGCTTTGCTATAGTAGTGGCTACCTGTTTTGGTGCAAAAGATGAGAAACGTGTGAGAAAGGCAGTTGCAGCATCGTTTATAGTTGGTGCTGTTTTAGCGGTCGCCCTTACGATCCCCGGAACGCTGTTTTTGAAGCCGGTACTGCATTTTCTAAATGTCGAAGACAGCCTGATACCAATGTCGGTATCATATATAAGAGTTATCATTGCAGGTCTTATTTTTTCTGTACTGTATAATACCTGCGCGGCGGTTCTCAGAGGTATTGGTGATACGGTTACTCCGCTGATATTTCTGATCCTTTCGGCGGGACTGAATATCGGTCTTGATTATCTGCTTATAGTCGGTTTTCACATGGGAGTATCCGGAGCGGCGCTTGCGACTGTTTTATCACAGGCTATCTCAGCAGGACTTTGTGTGATCCGTATTATCAAGAGATATCCTATGCTTCATGTATCCGGCCCGGATCTAAAGTTTGACAGTAAGCTGTATAAAAATATTTTGACCACGGGTGTATCCATGGGACTCATGATCTCTCTCGTAAATCTTGGTACACTGGTACTTCAGAGCGCGATCAATTCTTTTGGACCGTATGTAATAGTTGCACATACAGCGGCGAGGAAAGCAACCAGCGTATATATGCTTCCGAACAGTGTATTCGGTTCGGCGCTTGCGACCTTTGCAGGACAAAATTTCGGTGCAGGAAAGTATGACAGGATAAGAGTTGGTTTTCGTCAGTCCATGATAGCGGTATGCATCTGGGATCTGCTGATCTGTGCTCTGTCATGGATCGCAGGAGAGCAGATAATAGGGCTTATAACAGCCAGTCAGAATAAAGAAGTACTCTTTTGGGGTGCCTGGTATCTGAAGTTTGATACTATTTTTTATGCACTTGCCACAGCAGTGGTACTTTTCAGAAATACGCTTCAGGGAATGGGCTTTGCTGTGATGACGATACTTTCCAGCTTTTTTGAACTGGCGACAAAGGCTGTCGTTGCAGTTATGCTGGCACCTGTAATGGGATATCGGGGGATCATCCTTTGTGAACCGGTTGCGTGGGCGGTTATGCTCATACCGCTGGTCATCAAGTGGATTGTTATCATAAGATCGCCTAAATTTAAAGGTAAGTCAGAATGACCATAGTTCATAAATATCCGTGGCAGGAGGACGGAGAACGTTGGTATACATTCTCATCCTTCTGCCGCCGTTCTTTTGGAAAAAAATTATTTCGTGTGCCGCTGGATATAGGATGCACCTGTCCTAACCGTGATGGAAGCCTTGGAAAAAATGGCTGCATCTTTTGTGATGAGGGCGGAAGCGGAGATTTCGCAATTAAATATGAGGGGCAGAGCCTTACGGAAGATGATCTCATCTGGAATCATCAGAAAAGCGTAGATAGTGATCCATCCGGAAAATACATCGCATATTTTCAGTCCTATACAAATACCTATGCGAGTTTAGAAAGACTTGAGAAGGTATTTGGAGCGGCGCTGGATGATTCGCTGTTTGCCGGAATATCTATTGGTACCAGACCGGACTGTCTCGGCATCGAGGGACTTACAGAACGTGCACTATCTATGCCGAACGGACCTGTGATACCAATGCTTCAGAGATTAAAAATGTCACATCCCGATAAATTTATATGGGTGGAACTCGGGCTCCAGACTATACATGAAAAGACTGCGGGATTTATCAGACGTGGCTATCCTTTGGGCGTATTTGACAAGGCAGTGGAGGAACTCCATAAAGCAGATATACCGGTTATATGCCATGTGATCCTGGGGTTTCCTGGAGAAACAGAGGAAATGAACCTGCAGACCATAGAGCACTTAAATAAAGCAGGCATCTCGGGGATAAAGCTTCAGCTGCTGCATTACCTCAAAGGAACAGACCTCGGACGGATGTGGCAGGCGCAGCACCCAGAGGGAGAACGGGATACGACGCTTTCGGTTGGCACGGACATGACACTTGAAGCATTATCTGAAACAGATTATGTAAACCATATAGCGGACTGCCTCGCCCATCTTTCTCCCGAAACAGTAGTCCACCGACTAACCGGAGACGGAGCCCCGGACCTTCTCCTGTCACCAACCTGGAGCCGCGCCAAAAACCGCGTAATAAATGAGATCCGCCACACAATGAAAGAACGTGGACTAGTGCAGGGCAGTAAGGTGTGATGGTATAATAAAGGGTAGGATTAAGGGGTGATAGCGTTCGCCCAAAGGTGATTGGTGTAGCGTGTGGAAGTAAGAAGCTATGTAAGTGAAGGCTTCTAAGTATCTCTTAGAACAATCAGCCGGCAGCACTTAGTGAATGTGCCGGCTGAATAGATAATTTATGCGAACTGTTTGAGCCGCATAAGCGGCGAGTTTCGCATAAATTATCGCGTTTATGAAGACGGTGCATGAGCTTAGAGCTGTCCGAGCCGTGATAAGAGATACTTAGCAAGCCTGAACGAGAAAAGCCAATAAATAACAAATGATAAAAGAAGGGAGAAAAACATGCACTATTCAGAAGATCCTGACAGACAATATCACATCCAGGTCGCAAAAGGCGAAGTCGGAAAATACGTAATCCTTCCCGGCGACCCTAAAAGATGTGAAAAAATAGCAAAATATTTCGAAAATCCGGTACTCGTAGCAGATAGTAGAGAATACGTAACCTACACAGGAACCCTCGAAGGTGAAAAAGTATCGGTAACATCCACCGGAATCGGTGGCCCCTCGGCATCGATCGCAATAGAAGAACTCGTAAAATGCGGAGCAGACACCTTTGTACGTGTCGGAACCTGTGGAGGAATGCAGGAAGACGTGCAGAGTGGAGATCTGGTGATCGCAAGCGGCGCGATCCGTATGGAAGGAACCAGTAAAGAATACGCACCCATCGAATATCCGGCAGTACCGAATATCGATGTACTGAATGCACTCCGTCAGGCAGGAAAAAATCTTGATCAGCGCTGTCACACAGGTGTAGTACAGTGTAAAGACGCTTTCTACGGACAGCATAATCCGGAACTCATGCCCGTGAGCTACGAACTTCAGAATAAGTGGCAGGCATGGCTCCGTATGGGATGCCTGGCGTCAGAAATGGAATCTGCGGCTCTCTTTATTGCAGGAAGTTTCCTGAGAGTTCGCGTGGGCTCTGTGTTCCTCGTAATGGCAAATCAGGAGCGCGAAGCCAAAGGACTTCCAAACCCGGTAGTTCACGACACAGATATGGCGATCCGTACAGCTGTTGAGGCACTTCGGATTCTTATTCGTGAGGATAAGGGATTGTGATATAGTGTACTGCCCGGTTCATATAGAAATTTCTTTCCGCGCTCGGACTGCACTAAGTGCTGCCGGCTGATTGCTTCAAGAAATGTCTATATGAGCCGAGCAGATGGTGTTCGAAATCGCCGAATTGAATATAATGTTTAGTCAAGAAAGGATATAACCCATGAAAACAGAAGAAATTATGAAATATGTAGACCATACACTGCTTGCTCAGACAGCAACATGGGATGAAATAAAAGTAGTGTGTGATGATGCGATGCACTATGGTGTGGCATCTGTAATGATCCCGCCGTGCTATGTAAAGCCTGCATATGATTATGTAAAGGGCGGTGTAAAAGTAGCTACAGTCATCGGCTTCCCGAATGGAAACTGCACAACAGCTACAAAAGTATTTGAAGCAAAAGATGCGATCGCAAACGGTGCTGCAGAGATCGACATGGTCATCAATATCGGTTGGCTCAAGGATAAAAAGTATGATGAAGTAGAGCAGGAGATCCGTGCGCTTAAGGAAGCAGCAGGAAATCTCGTTCTTAAGGTAATAATCGAGACATGTCTTCTGACAGACGAGGAAAAGATCAAAGCTTGCGAGATCGTTACAAAAGCAGGAGCAGATTACATCAAGACATCAACAGGTTTCTCCACAGGCGGAGCAACCTTCGATGACATCAAGCTCATGGTAGAGCACGTAGGAGAAAACGTAAAGGTAAAGGCTTCCGGTGGAATCAGTTCTCTGGAAGATGCCGAGAAGTACATCGAACTCGGAGCAGAGCGCCTTGGCACAAGCCGTATCATCAAGATCGTAAAGGGTCAGGAATCTTCTGATAATTATTGATATGATGTCAGGGTCAAAAGGTCAAAATCCGATTGTGCTTGCACAAAGAGGATTGAGACCTTGGGACCCGCAACAAAATTTACTTTTGACCCTTACATCATTGATATTGATCGTGCATATCATATATAAACACATGGTTGACATAATTCAAGGGGGCAGGGCATGAAAACAATAAGCAAAGAACTGGAAGAAATGTTGTTTGGTAAAGCCGAAGAAATGATGAAAAAATCATACTGTCCATATTCCGACTTTGCTGTAGGTGCTGCTCTTCTCGCAAAAAACGGGACGATCTACACAGGCTGCAATGTAGAAAATGCAGCTTTCACTCCTTCCAACTGCGCTGAGCGCACGGCGTTTTTCAAAGCAGTGAGTGAGGGCGTAAAAGAATTTGACGCAATAGCGATCCTCGGCGGAAAAGACAGAAAGGTCAGTGACCTTTGTACTCCGTGCGGAGTCTGTCGTCAGGTCATGGCAGAATTTTGTAAGCCTGATGACTTCCTGATCCTCATGCGCGACGGAAAAGGGAATGTGCAGAAGAAGCTCCTAAGTGAGTTACTTCCATCGTCCTTCGGTCCGGGAAATTTACTATAAGATTAAAAAGAAAGCCGGGAGAACAGCTCCCGGCTTTCGCAATATTCAATCAAATGCAGCAGTGATCTTTTTGACGGTAGTCTCATTGCCGTCCTTATCAAATTTATCAAGAATTCTGATATTATACTTATCTATGATTTTGTCTGCAGCAAAACAGAATGTATCAGCATGCCTTTCAAGACTGCCGCTGACAGCAGCACCCTTGCAGTGACCTTTGTTTGCATCCAAAAACTTCTCCACTATCGGAGGGATTATCCCCTTGCCGTCAGTGTAGGTAATAAAGATAAAATCGTCATCAGCGATCTCGGAGCCGTCTGTGATCTTGACAGGTTCCGGAATCCCAAGTTTCTGAACAAGCTTCTCAACATTCCCGGTGCGTGAAGCATAATACAGTTTCATAAATAATCCCCCTTCAATACATATGATTAAGAAGCAGTCAATCAGAAACACGCATTTACTGCGGGTTTCGTATGAATACATAAATTAAATGTAAAACAGGTCCACGACAAAGTCGTATTTAAATGACCTGTTTTTCATGACTTTTGAAACGAAGTAAAAAAGTCATGAAATATGCTGTACCCTACCCCATAGACACAGCAAGAAACTCTGACATAACTGAATTTTAGCATAGACAAAAACTCATAGATGTATTTTTTAACACACATGAAATAATGGTTTTTTCATATACTGTCGTTGACATCTAACCGTGCAAGTGCATGTAATAAAACCATCTGTGATTTTATCAAGTTTTTTGCAGACCCCCCTACCTCTAAGCGTAGCGTAGGTAGGGGATGAATGCGTTTACTTAAGAAAAATATAAGAGACTGATAGCATAGCTATTGGTCTTTTTTAATGTATCTGTATTTTACTATAATATTATACTTTCAGTAAAATGTATGATACAATATACATACAGGAGCAATCCGAGTCTTATGAAAGGAAATGGTTATATGTATCTTACTGTAAAACAACAGGTAAAACATCTGTCCAAAGAAGATTAT
>CAMVTN010000131.1 GCA_947170415.1 uncultured Lachnospiraceae bacterium
AGCACTAAGTGCCTAAGAGGAGGAACCGGACATGAGGATCGCAGTACTGGATATAGCTGCAAGTAAGACAGGGGCACTTTCAGTGCTTCAGGATTTTGCGGCATATGTTAAAAAAAATGCAAGTGAACATGAATGGTTCTTCGTGACCGGGGCTGAGGGACTCCTTGAGGAGTCTCCGGATGCTCCGGATTTTCATGTTATTGTGCGTTCGGATGTAAAAAGGTCAAAGATGCACCGTCTGGCATTTGATTCTGTTCATGGTGCGTCATTTTTGGAGAAACTTGAACCGGATGTGATATTATCCATGCAGAATACTCTCCCAAGGGGAGTTGAGCGTATCAGAAAAGCAGATGGCACAAAGGTAAGAACGGTGCTCTATGTGCATCAGCCGCTTGGCTTCCAGGATACGAAGAGATTTTCATTTATAAAGTCCGGTGAACGAGAGCTTGCAATGTATCAGTATCTGATCGCAGCAAATATTGATAAGTCAGTAAAAGCTGCAGATCATGTGATAGTGCAGACCGACTGGATGAAAAAAGCGGTCATGGATAAGGACAGGATACCGGAAGAACGCATTTCTGCGGTGCTGCCGGATATAGATGACTTGTCAGGATTCCGGGATCTGTCGTTATCATGGAAGAGTGGAAATTTCATATTTCCCGCAGGTCCGATATATTACAAAAATCACTCGGCAATCGTAAAAGCTTCACGGATGCTCAGAGAAGAAGGCGTGACAGGTTTTAAGACCGGTTTCACACTGGAGGCATCTGACCTTCCATGGATAGATGAAACAGAAAAAAACGATCAGGCCATAGAGTGGCTCGGTTCCCTGCCAAGAGCGGAACTTATGAGACGTTATCAGACATCGACATTGATCTTTCCGTCATATATCGAGACATTTG
This sequence comes from uncultured Lachnospiraceae bacterium, assembly GCA_947170415.1. Classification (GTDB taxonomy): domain Bacteria; phylum Bacillota; class Clostridia; order Lachnospirales; family Lachnospiraceae; genus NK4A144. The sequence goes on from CAMVTN010000131.1 coordinate 903, forward strand.
GATATCCACCGGCAGAAGCGCGTCAGTTTGGAGTACCGGTTTTAGCAGCGGATACACCGTTTACAAGAGAGGTTCTTCATGGGTATGAAAATGCGTGGTACTTTGATCCGTTTAAGCCGGAAGAACTTGCAGATCTCATGAAAAAAGTGATCCTTGGTGAGATAATCCCGGCAGAACCGATATTTACCGCGGATATGGAGTCATCCTGGGGAAAAGTCGTGTCGATCCTCACAGAAACAGAGGGTAAAAGATGAAAGAAAAAGCAATGTTTATCGTAGGAGAGTGGTATTATCCTGCAATACTGCTCGTATATGTTCTGAGTATGATCTCACTGGATGTGATCCATCCGGGAGTATTTTCTGCTGCGTTTATGCTGATATTCTGGGCAGGGTTACTGCTCTGGGGCATCGGAAAAAAGGACAGCCTGAAGGCAATTTCAAAAAAACTTTCTGCTGTCGACAGCATAATGTGCCTTTGGCTTTTGTACAATATTTTGTCAGGCATATGGACTGTAACAGGTTCAGGAATGCCGATATCGGTGTATCTCGGAGAACTATTTACAACTGCTCTTCCTATGGGATTTTATTTCCTCGGGCGCTTTAGCGAGAGCAGAGATGCATTTCATAGAAATTTTCTGATAGCTGTCGCTCTGATAGGCGTGATAGGAATTGTTCTTTATGTGACAGCTCCTTTATTTTATATAAACTATCTTTTCAGGCTGGAGTATATTTCTCTTCCTGATGCACCGACTATGAGAGTCAGGATGCATTCTGTTATCGGAAGTACTCTTATGGGATACCTGTCATCTGCAGCCATGCTGTCAGCAGCGCATTTTTTCATTGCGTCTGAGGGCAGAAAGGGCAAGATAATGTTTTTCTTCTGTGCATTCCTTGCTTTTTTCAGCAATCAGAGAGCAGCTATGGTAGCAGCGATCGTGATAGTTCTCTATATGAATTATCTCGTTTTCTTTACATTCCATATGCTTCCGAAAAAATATTTTGCGGCAGAGTGTGCTGTGATAGCCGTGGGATTTATAGGACTTGTCGTAGTATTTCACAGAGCATTTGAAAAGGTATATGCGCGTCTCGTGTCTCTTCCGGGAGCGATCGGACAGCGTTCTGATCAGTGGGTAGGCGCTGCAAATAACATGTTTAATAAGTGGCTCGGTAACGGGCTCGGTGCAAACGGTCACAGAGCCATCGGATATACAGAGCATCTCATCGCAGATGGTGGTATTGCAAAGCTCTACGTTGAAATGGGCATCATAGGTACATCGTTGTTTGTATTTCTGATGCTGCTCATATTAAAAAGAGGCTTTAAGAATCTAAAGAAAACGGCACCTGAAGTAGGCATTATCATAGTGACACTTTTGATATCCGTTGGTTCAAATATGATGAGTTTCGCACTGGCGGTACCGGTTCTTTACTATGCCATAGGCGCGATAGCACATGAAGCAGAGAGTGGAGAAAAAGCCGAATGAAGATCATAGCAATGTATCTCCCGCAGTATCACTCATTTCCTGAGAATGATGAATGGTGGGGAAAAGGTTACACGGAGTGGACTGCGGTAAAGCGTGCAAAGCCGCTTTTTAACGGGCATAACCAGCCCGAAGTGCCGCTTGACGGGTATTACGATCTGGTAAATGATCAGCCGGATACTTTTAAGAGACAGGCAGAACTTGCAGAAAAATACGGAGTCTACGGCTTTTCCTTCTATCAGTACTGGTTCAAGGGCCATCAGCTTATGGAAAAGCCGATGGAGATATTATTGTCTCATCCGGAGATAAAGCTTAATTACTGCATAGCATGGGCAAATGAAACCTGGACGCGTACCTGGTACGGGCTTCAGGAAAATGTCCTGATGGCGCAGGAATACGGTGATGAAGCAGACTGGAAGAAACATTTTGACTATAATCTGCAGTTTTTTAAAGATCCCAGATACATAAAGGTCGGAAATAAACCAGTTTTTCAGATATATAGGACTCATGACATCGAGAATCTTTCTGAAATGAAAGATTGCTGGGACAGATGGGCACGCGAAGCCGGTTTTGACGGTCTTTTCTGGATTGGTGGAAATACAGCACAGCAGTCGGACAGCAGACGAAATCTCATGGACGGATGGTATGATTTTGAGCCGGGACGTACTTTAAATCATCATTTCAGTAGGATAAGACGTTTTAAGTATATTTTAGCTACAGGATTTAGACACATCAGGAATATTGCAGTATCAAAGCTCACCGGAGGCAAGGGGCGGATGGTTGTCGAGAGACGCATCCCCATAAGGTGGATACTTGACAGCATTGCATCTCGTCCTTATGAAGAAAATGAGTATCCTGGAATCATTGCAAAATGGGATAATACTCCGAGGCGTGATTACAAGGGACTGATTTACACCGGCGCATCTCCTGATGTTTTTGAAAAGACGCTGCGTGTATTAAAGAATAAGGTCAGCGGACGGGATTGCGACTTTGTTTTTCTTAATGCATGGAATGAATGGGGCGAAGGTGCCATGGTAGAGCCTACAGAGCGAGAAGAATATGCGTGGCTTGAAGCTGTGAAAAGGGCACAGGTTTGATTTTTTTTGCATTAATAGTGTTGATCCATGCAAATTTGCCTTTGGCAAAGCGCATGGAATCAAATATTAAGGCAATGATTATAATCTAGGGCAAAATGTGCAGGGGATAACTTAAACTTGAGAAAACGTGAGTTCATCTCGTATAAATACCTCATGGAACAATTAGCCGGCAGCACTTAGCGAACACGCTGTCCGAATAGGCAATTCAGGATAACTGTCTGAGACGCGGAGCGTCGAGTTTAGACTGAATTGCCGAGTATATGAGGACAGTGCGTGAGTTTAGTGTCTGTCCGAGCCGTGACATGAGGTACTTATATGAGATGAACGTATGGGTATGCCCAAAAGTAATATATGAAAACAATAAACGACGCAAAAGATATATTAAAAAAATACTACGGTTATGAGTCGTTCAGACCCGGACAGGGAGAACTTATCGAAGCAGTGATCTCGGGCAGGGATGCGCTCGGAATCATGCCTACAGGAGCCGGAAAATCACTGTGCTTTCAGATACCGGCGCTTCTGTCTGACGGCATAACCATAGTCATATCGCCATTGATCTCGCTTATGAAGGATCAGGTTGCGTCGCTTAATGCTGCGGGAGTTCATGCAGCGTATCTCAATAGCTCGCTCACGGCAAGACAGTATGAAAAAGCGCTTGAGATCGCAAAGACGGGTCGATATAAGCTGATCTACGTGGCACCGGAGAGACTGGATACGCCGAGATTTCTTGATTTTGCACTTGATCCGAGAGTAAATATCTCATTTCTGGCAGTTGATGAAGCGCACTGCGTATCACAGTGGGGACAGGATTTCAGACCGAGTTATCTGAAGATCATGGACTTTGTAAAAAAGCTCCCGAAAAGACCAGTTCTCGGTGCGTACACAGCGACAGCAACGAGACAGGTTCGTGACGATATCAGAAAGATACTTGAACTTGAAGATCCGAAATGCATAACCACAGGTTTTGACCGGGATAATCTGTACTTTGCGGTAGAAAAACCCAAGGATAAATATGCGGCACTCAGATTCTATATCCGTGAAAAAGAAGACGCTATGCCGGGGCTTTCAGGGATCGTTTACTGCGGAACACGGAAAAACGTGGAAATGGTGACGGAGAGACTTATACAGGACGGTTTTTCGGCAGCGGCATATCACGCAGGAATGAGCGAAGAGGACAGAAGCCGCAATCAGGAAGCATTCATAAACGGTGAAGTTCAGATAATGGTCGCTACAAACGCTTTTGGAATGGGGATTGATAAGCCTGACGTAAGATTTGTTGTCCATTTCAATATGCCAAAGGATATGGAGAGTTATTATCAGGAAGCCGGAAGAGCAGGCCGTGATGGTGAAATGGCGGAATGTATGCTTTTCTACAGTGGTCGTGATGTCAAGATGAATGAATACTTCATAAATCTTGACAATGAAAATGAAGACATGACAGAGGAAGAAAAAGAAGTCATCCGTGAGCGTGACAGAGAACGTCTGAAAAAGATGACTTTCTACTGTTTCTCAAAGACCTGCCTAAGAGACTACATTCTGCGGTACTTTGGAGAAGTGGGAAAGGCAAAGTGCGATAACTGCTCAGTATGCTTAGGACGCGGAACAGGCGAGTCTCCTAAATATGCTTCTAAAGAGAGAGTCAGACGGGAGCGCAATATTACGTTCAATATTCCGGAAGGACTTGGAGACGCAGAGTATGATTCAGAGAGGGCAGCGGCGTACAGTGCTCAGGCATCAGAGGGCATGTCCCGTAGACAGCGCAAGCAGTCTATGCTTGACAGCATGAGCGGAAGTGACCGTGAGATATTTGACGCACTCCGCGAAGTACGTACAAAGCTCGCAAAAGAGCATCATACGCATCCGTACATCATTTTTGCGGATAAAACACTGGTACTCATGAGTAAAGCCCGACCGCATACCAAGGCAGAAATGCTTGAGATCAGCGGTGTCGGCGAATACAAATACGAAAAATACGGCGAAGAATTCCTGAATGTGTTGAATTCGTTTAGGTGATTGCATTTTAGGGAGAAAAAATCTATATTATAAGTGAGTAAGTTACTCATTTAAGTGCTTCGCCGCTTTGAGTGCGAACCTTTTGGGGAGATGAGAAATCGTCTCCCTATTTTAAACGTGATTGTTGAAGATTTCATACTTTACATCAAGAGTAAAGCGTGATAGCATAACAAAGCTGAATTGAATCTGTTTCAGTGGAGTCTGGCGT
>CAMVTN010000132.1 GCA_947170415.1 uncultured Lachnospiraceae bacterium
TTTCCGCATTTACCGTTCTTTGTCCTGTAAATGCACTGGGCCGAGATCATGAGCGGTGTCCTGCCGTATGCCACGAGCACCGAACCTGATACACCCCTGTCCCGCATCTCATGTATATTTAATTCCAACGGGACCGTATCCATATCGGAGCCGGCATCTTTAAGAGCCATGAGAGCTTCTTTGTTAAAAGCATAAAGCGAAGTATCAGTGATAACTCTTCCTGTAAATCCTGACTGCTTTACATATCCAAGCTCCTCATAATTTCGGACCAGTACGCAGTCCTCATTTTCCGGCACTGCATAAACTCTGTCATACAAAGCTTTTCTGTCATTTTCCCTATAGGTCGGATCATTTTTTCCTCTCATGATCCATGGCATAACGCGAACATACGTTGGACCATTCTCACCACCAAAGCCTGTGGCAGCAGGTTTTTCCGGTGAATAAAATTCAGAGATTCTTTCTGCGATTCCTCTATTCTTAAAAAGCTCTGCCGCTTCTTCCGCTGTTTTCTGATTTTCAAAGAGAACGCCTAAATTCACGTAACAGCTCCTCCGATAATTTTTCAAAAGCACCTCTGCGCAATTCATTTAATGCGCTTACAGGCACAAATACATTTCCTTCTATTTCGATATCAAGTGATTCAAAGCAGAACACGCTTCCACCTGTTTTCTGGAGCTGCTTTCTTATCTGCTTTTCTTCCATGGGACGATTTTTTGCACACTCAGCAACCGCTCCGGAAAACTCGACTGTCACTTCATCAGAACTTCCATCCTCATGATATGACACAGCCTGAAGCCTTAGAGCCAGCGGTTCTCCAACTCTGACAACTGCTTTTCCCTTAACAGGAAGCTGCATGATCTTCAGCTCAAAATCATCAGGTAAAGTCCTGCTGTAGCTTCCACGTCCCATAGTGATCATTTCCTTGCCGTTATGACGATCAAAATAACCGGGATTAAGTCCGCTTCTTGAATATAACCCGAGAAGCTCATCTCTATCTTCTTTTTTTACCTTGAATCCTTCTCTGCCCTTTTCGTAATACAGATCCAGATATTTTCTGTAGATCGAAGTAACCCCTGCCACATACTGCGGAGTCTTCATCCGTCCCTCGATCTTCATGCTGTCCACGCCGGCTTCTATCATATCCGGAAGCTGTTCGATGGAACTTAAGTCCTTCATGGACAAAATGTACTCATCACTGCCCTTTCCGCCATAAGGCTGACGGCACGGACCCGCACAGCGGCCACGGTTTCCGCTTCTGCCTCCAAGCATTGATGACATGAGGCACATACCGGAATAACAGTAGCACATGGCACCATGAATAAAGCACTCGATCTCAAGTCCGGTCTTTTCATGTATCTCTCTGATCTCACCTACAGACAATTCCCTTGCTGGAACGATACGGACAGCACCCATGCTCTTCAGCAATTCTGCCCCATACACACCTGTAAGCGCCATCTGCGTACTTGCATGGAGCGGCAGATAAGGAAAATGCTCCTTAAGGTGACGGAAGATACCGAGATCCTGCACGATGACACCATCAAGTCCTGCTTCATAAAGAGGCGCAAGGAAACCCGGAAGATCCTTCATCTCCGACTCTTTTGTAAGCGTATTCAGCGTCAGATAAAATTTTTTTCCAAAAAGGTGAGCATAATCAATAGCACGGATAAGTTCTTCATCCGAGAAATTTCCCGCATATGCTCTTGCTCCGAATCTGGTTCCACCTGCGTATACCGCATCAGCTCCTGCACTCATTGCCGCATAAAAGCAATCGATAGTTCCCGCCGGTGCTAAAAGTTCTGTTCTATTTCCCATTTCTACGCACAAGAAAAGCTGCCATATTACAGCGGCAGCTTTTTTTCATTACATTACCTTCTGTTACGACTTCTCTTACTGCTGCCTGTCGCACCGTCTCCGATGTCATACATTTCCTTGGCAGCCGCAAGCTCTGTTTCTAACTGAACTATACGCTTCTGATTTTCATTATTCTCATCCTTAAGCTGCTGAAGTGTTTCTTCCATGCTCTTAAGTTTGATCCTCTCAGTGATAAGGTCATGCTTTACATCATAAAGTTCCTTATCCTTTGCGTCGACAGACTCCTGCAGGAGATCTACCTGTTGTTTTGCTTTGAAATAATCATCAGCAATATTCAGTTCTAAAAGAACATTCTGAGTATCCACAGGCTGACGCATAAAGCTCTCAATCTTGCCATACTCAGAAATCTTCCCATTGATGTAGGAAGCAACCCTTTGAAGATACTCTTCGCTCTCATTTCCGGTCAGCGTATAAACCTTCCCGCCGATCAGAACTTCTGTGTCTGTTCTTGCAGCCATTTACACTCTCCTCAATAAACGCCAGCTTATATCTGACAAAAAAATGTCTGATGTACGTTTGAATATCTTTTTTGCTACATAGATTATATCAAATCTTATGCCATTTGTAACTAACGATTCCCTTCTCTGTCTAACCCCAAGTGATGATAAGCGAGATCTGTTACCACACGACCTCTGGGTGTGCGGTTTATAAAGCCGTTTTTCAGCAGATACGGCTCATATACGTCTTCAATAGTTCCGGAATCTTCACCGATCGCAGCTGCAAGAGTATCCAGCCCCACAGGTCCTCCGTCAAATTTTCCTATCATGGTATTAAGTATCGTGCGGTCAAGATTATCCAGACCATACTTGTCTACTTCCATGAGATCCAGTGCGAGATTAGCCACTTCCTCAGTGATTTCTCCGCCATACTTAACTTCTGCGAAGTCACGAACTCTCTTTAACAGGCGGTTCGCGATCCTGGGTGTACCTCTGGAACGCCTTCCCATTTCATAAGCACCCTTTTCATCGATCTTTACTTTTAAGACTTTTGCAGAATTTATTATTATCGTCGATAATTCTTCATAAGAGTAAAATTCAAGATGATTTATAACACCAAATCTGTCACGAAGCGGCGCTGACAGCAGACCTGCTCTGGTAGTCGCTCCTATCAACGTGAATTTCGGAAGCGGCAGATGCAGAGATTTCGCAGTCGGCCCCTTTCCGATCATGATATCTATCGCAAAATCCTCCATGGCAGGATAAAGAACTTCTTCTACCTGACGGTTAAGCCTGTGTATCTCATCGACAAATAAAATGTCTCCATCCTGAAGATTATTAAGGATCGCAGCCATATCACCCGGTTTTTCTATGGCAGGACCGCTGGTGATCTTTAGATGTGCCCCCATCTCCTCCGCAATGATACCGGCAATAGTGGTTTTTCCAAGTCCCGGAGGGCCGTAAAATAAACAGTGATCCAGCGGATCATTCCTGTTTTTCGCCGCATCTATATAAATCCTGAGTGTTTTCTTCATTTTCTCCTGACCAATATAGTCTTCCAGACATTTCGGACGAAGAGAACCCTCTATTTTCACATCTTCTTCCGTAATCTTGGTCTCGATCACTCTTTTTTCCATCTGTATCCTCGTTTAAAAAAGCATTTATCTCGCCATTTGCTTAAGCGCTGCTTTCAATATATCATTCGCATCCATATCCTCTGTAACAGTCACCATCTTCACAGCCCTGTAAGCATCAGATGCAGAATATCCGAGAGCTTCCAGTGCTTCCACTGCTTCATCTCTGGCATTATTTGCTGCGGCAGACACCTTGTTACCGGCCTTTTCATCGCCTCCAAACGCACTCTCAAATGCCGCATCCTGAGAAATCTTGTCTCTGAGATCAAGTATCACTCGCTCAGCCGTCTTTTTTCCGATGCCCGGAGCCTGCGAAATAGCCTTTGCATCTCCTGCAAGTATGGCAAAACGCAGGTCATCAGGTGAAAGCACTGACAATATCATCTGCGCTCCCTTAGGCCCTATACCGCGGACAGTGATGGGCATACGGAATATAGCCAGATCATCCCTGGGCGGAAACCCATATAATGTCATGCCGTCTTCCCTGACAGAAAGATGAGTATAAATAATCGTGTCTTCTCCCACCGGAGGCAGTTCTTCCGCAGTACCCGCAGAGATCACGACTTCATACCCCACTCCGTTAACATCAAGGAGCAGCATGTTGTCCGTTACAGAAAATACTTTTCCTTTCAAAAAACCGATCATATCAACCTCTAAACTTTATACGCCGAAGAACCTCATCTGACAGAAAGCCTATAAAAAATCCCGTGATGCAGCCTGTAACGATAAGTATCGGCATATAATGAAATATTTTGTCATTATGAATAAGTATTACGGCAACAAGGATCTGTCCTACATTATGAAAGATTCCTCCTGCCATACTCACGCCATATACAGAAAAGAGTCCTGTTTTACGAAAAGCAAGCATAGACGCAAAACTCAGAACGCCTCCCGCAAGACTGTATGCGATGCTATACGGATTTCCAAAAAGGATACCGGACAGAAATATCCGGACAAGATTGATAAATGCCGCATCAGACTTTCCTGTGCCGTACAAAGAAAAGACAACGACCAGATTTGTAAGTCCCAGCTTCATTCCGGGATAAGGAAAGAAATTAGGCAGCTGACTCTCTATCCATGACAATATCATAGCCAGGGCTGTAAATACCGCAAGACGGGCAAGTCTCTTAGTTTGCAACTGCATCGTAGTCTCCTTCCTCTCCGTGAACGATCTCTATCACCACTTCATTCGGGAGACAAACTATCAAGTCACCGTCTTTTGAAATTGCTTTTTGATGAACGCAGAGCTTGTCCGGGCAGTCAGCCTCGACAACATTTGCTTCTCCGTCATGTATGACCAGGTGATTATTCAGTCCTCTTGCTCCGGGGATTACGACATCTGTCTCGCTATCAAGCGAATACACCGCATATTCTTTTCCCGAAACAGTCACTACTACCTTATCTCCATAATCTCCTGCATTCGCTGTAGCAGCGGAAGCCGGCTTAAATATGAGAAGTGCACACCATATAGCCGCCGTCACAACAGCAGCCGCAGGAATCAGCCAATCCGCTTTTTTCATGCGGCTAATCCCTGCGGCTTCTGAATCATTGCTTATGTTTTTATCAATAGAATTTTGCCTTAAGTTTCGCATAAGTGTCTTTTACCTGTCTGAAGTGTTCTTCTGTCCTAAAGTGAAGCACTCTCATAAGCTGTGTACTGAAGTCTAGCATAAAGATCACTGCTATCATATAACAAAATGCACGTCCGTATCTCATATCGATCCGGTCTGAAAAATCCCAGACAATACGATGAAGGAATCCAAAGAAACAGCATGCATATAATCCCCAGCCAAGTGTACTCTCCAGGCAGATGATACCTTTGTAATTAAAAGGCTTATCATTGTAATCCCACCAAAGCGCTCCCAGGAGCTTTATCATCATTATACCGACAATATATTCAAAAACCGTCGCAACGATGGCTGCTGATATAAAGAGCAGAACATAATGTGAAGCTATCGGCCGGAAAATAAAATAAGCTCCGACAAAACCAAATCCATATATCGGGCAAAAGGGTCCTCTCACGAATCCGCGGTTTGTGATCTTTTTATTACAGAACGACATATAAACGCTCTCAAGGAACCAGCCTATAATGCTGTAAAAGATAAACCAAAGCACGATATGATAAAAATCAATTCCTAAAAAAGATAATTCCCACATACTAACATCCCC
>CAMVTN010000133.1 GCA_947170415.1 uncultured Lachnospiraceae bacterium
TAACAAACATCATGGATAGAGGCATCCCGGATAAAGGTCTGTCAAACCTCATATAGATCGCCGGGATTTCGTCCTGCATGTCTTTATAGACCGTAAAAGCAAGCTGGCTTACGCCGTCCCATTCCTTTGATTCTTCCTGCTCTACATTATTCAGAGCCTCAAGTCTTTCTGCTGGTCTTTCTGTTGCATATGCCCATTCCAGATCGACGCGCTTTACAAACGGAAGCAGCCATCTGGGTCTGATGCTGTAAGCATTTTCTACACTTACTACACGGGCTCTTATAAAATAACCATTAACCGCATTTACTTCTGTTTCCTGAATATCCTCCGGAACAGTAAATGTCAGTACCAGTGATTCATCTGACTGACCGGAGAAAGGATTAACCGATCCGGATACATTTAATACATGCCATCCGAGTCCGTTGTAGTACTCCCAGATCACTTCATTCACATATACGTCATCTGGTTCCCGCACTACAGCCGCTTTTTTATCGATGACCAGCTCACCGTAATTATATTGCGGTCCGCTGTGGTCAAAGGCTTCGTAGGTGATGATCGACATATCAAAGCTCACTGCTACCTGCGCTCCGCGCTTTGTAAGCACATCATCAGAACGGATGAAAAACTCTTCATACGGTGCCGGAATACGTCCGAAACAGTACCCGCCTTCCTTATCCGAGAGACGGAATTCTCCGAAATATAATCCATCTGAACGGATTCTTTCCGAAGATCTGCCGCTGACATTCAAGCCCCGGATCCTTAATTCTGTGTCATGTTCAAAAAATTCACACTGCACATATCTGTTTCCGTCCTCATCCGGCATCAGTTCTCCCTTATCCTTATGAAGAACGAGCTTTCCGGCTTCGATAGATATATTCTTAAATTCCTGCTTTCCATTCTCGGAAATCCAGCTCCAATGTACATTTTCATTATTGCTTAAACGTGTCAGTATATCGTTTCTAAGGAACTCCGATTCTGCCAAAGGATCTATCTCTATATCAGCTTTTCCTCTTAGATGCAGGATGCTGTTTTCCGAGATTCTGAAAATATGCTTTTGCAGGTTTTCATGATTACCACATGAAAAAAAGCTCTCCGGATTTTCAAAGTCAAACTTTTCGATACATTTCTGTTCCGGATCTATCAGAAATACATCCTGTATATCGTTAGAAGTCGCATCTATCGGCTGTTCTGTCTCATATACGATATTCTGCTCATTTCTGGAAATATATAAAAGTGAGTTTTCCGGGACTCGTACAGGATCTGTGATCGAGCTGTCCACTGTAAATCTCACCAGTCCTTCTGCAGCAGCGGGTTCTGCTTCCTCTACTCCGAGGATATTTAAGAACTCGTCGTAAAATCGCTCCGGTGTTTCATTTAAGCGGTCTATAGTACCTGCATACATTTCCGCAAATATCTCGGTAAGTACCGCTGCCGGATCGTCCGGGTCACCTTCCTCATATCTCCACTCAGGTACGTATGAAGCCGCGAGATCCTTGACCTGCTTCAGGACATCTTCTTTTTTTTTATCATCCACAAGTACATGCTTCATGTCATTTCCTCATCGAGATAAAACGGGTAGACCTGATTGTATCTGTTATTGGTGCTCCTTATGGTATAGTCCACGATTATCTTCAGAGCACCTTCTATACCGGTTTCTTCACAGTTCACGGTCACATCTGTAATACGCGGTTCGTCCAGTATCAGCTGACGTGACAGTTCATATGAGATAGTTTCTTTTTCTGTATAGCTAGTTGGTGCAAATGCAAAATCCGCTGTATTTGCGCCAAATTCCGGGCGCATCACACGTTCTCCACTATACGTGGAAAGGATGATGCCGATCGATTCTCTTATATTGTCTTCCATATCCGATACTGCCATCTTTCCCGTTCTCGGGTCTATCTGTAACGGAAATTTCCATCCGCTTCCTAAAAAATCCCGTGCGCCCATGCGTTTCTCCTTAATTTATATTTACACCTGTCGGACCTTTAAGATCCGCACTCGCTCCCTTGAGCGTGAGCTTACCGGTGGCGTTGACCGTGGCCGAAGAACCTTTTAGTTCCATGGCACCTGTTGCGGTGCCTTTTATGCTGGCACCTTTCAGGGTTACATCTCCTTTGGCATCCAGTGTTGCCTTACCGTCGGAGGTCAATTCAAGTTTTGTATTTCCTGCCGCCATGGTCAGTTTTTTGTCGGCTTTTATTTCTATTTCACCGTCTTTTAACTTTAGTGTTATGGTATTTTTCTTATTTTTGTCTTCAACAGTGACTGTTTCTTTTTCGTCATCAAGAACGAGCTGTGTGCCCTTTGGCGTTTTTACTTCGATCTTTTGCTTGTCTTTTTCCTCATGGATATGTATCTCGGTTCCGGTGGGTGTCTTAAAACTGTACTCAGTATTTTTTCCATCCTGAATAGTATAGGGAGCAGTACTTGTCTGATCCCAGACACCGCCGATCACATACGGACAATGCGGATCTCCGTCGAGATAACCTATGAGGACCAGATCATCCACACAGGGAAATATAAACGTTCCCGCATTTTTACCGGAAAGCGGCTGTATCACATCACACCACTCGGTTTCCAGCACAGCCTTTTCGTTATCATTTGTGACCGGTTTGCAAAGAACTCTGTTTTTATTCTCCGGATCTTTAATATTTGTCACATGAGCGAGAGTCAGTCCTGTTTTCAGCGACCGCCTCTGTATGTCGTCAAACTGACTTAATTCACCGTCGTAAAAATCAAATGCCACGTCTTTATCCCCTTAATCCGCACACCTCAAACTCTGTATAATAACCATCTTCTGTCAAAGACTGTGTAACTTCGCTTATGAAATAACTTCCGTTTGATTTCTTATCTACGCCCTTGATCTTTATGAATCTGCCTGGGATCAGGTCCGGAAGCCCCATACATCTGCCTCCGCCTCCGGCGAAACCGAAATTCATATAATCAAGCACATTTTGTGCCATATCCTTACATTCTTTTTCCGACTGAAGGAAGTTCATTCGGAGAACTCTCGTAGTTTTATCGAGTCCCTTTACTTTTTCTGCTGCGGTTTCACCCTTTCCGCCGAATTTTCCGGGAGCATTTGCTTCGCCCCGAACTTCCTTTTTGTCCTTTGTTCCATTACTTATGACTACTACTTTACCTACGGAATTTCTGTTCATCGCAGATGATCTTGTAAATTCGAGAAGACACTGCCCAAGCGTAAGTTCTATGATAGCAGACGTATTTTTCATAAGATTGGAAAAAAGCATTTCCCCATTTATCACGCAAAAATTTACGAAACACATTTCAGCCATCTGACTTAAGAAATCATAATTACTGCAATTGGTATCTTTTCGAATCTGCGTCGTAAATTTCGGAAGCGTATCTATCGTCACAGAATTTACGAGTCCTGCACTTTTACAATCATTTGTAAGTTCCGTAACTACTTCATTTGTGGTCTTCTTTCCAAAATCTTTTCTTTCACCGCCGCTCATTAAGAGCCCCATTCCGTCCATTGCAGTTACGGTGATACTGGGCTGATGTCCGCCGCTGTAAGTCACTTCAAAGGAATCCACATATCCGAAAAACACCTGCTTCTTGGATTTCATGTATCCCATTTTTATAGTGACCTTTGCACCTACATCTATGTCATCGAGAAGGCTTTCAAGCCACTTTCCCTTCTCATAGTCATACATGCCGGAGACCTGAAATTCTGCCGTTCCGGCTCTGTTTCTCACAGTCTGCTGGACTTTTAGGTATGTTATGGGGATCTTCATCCCGTCGATATTTGTAGACCCGACTTTTATCTCTGCTGTGGGAGACATGAAAGAATCATATTTTTTTTCGAGACTTTCGACGTCATAGTTCCCGCTTTTATCAAATCCGCCCATATGCTTTCCTATTCGATCGCAGGCACTCTGATCATCTTTCCGCTTCTAAGTATCCTTGGATTGCTGATGTTATTTGCTTCTGCGATAGCTCTCCACTGTCCGGGATCACCGTACTCGGAGGATGCGTATGACCATAGTGACTGTCCCTGTTCAATAGTTCTGAACTTAGCAGTATCCGGTGAGCCAAAGGGATTCATCTTTACCTTTGCGCCCATTTTTGTGAATCTGAAAAATACACAATCCATGGTCGCTCTAACCGGTATGCCCATATCTGAAAACTTTATGAGGTTCACGTTGCAGCTTTTTAAAAAACCTTCAAACTGCAAGCTCGACCATTCAACCTTTACAAGCGGAGGGATATGTGCGCTTGGCTCTATCTGCATGAGTCCGTAGACCTTATCTGTCAGCTCCCGCACATCAAAAAACTTTGCCAAACTATTTACTACCTGTGACCCCTTGAGTTTCAATCCATCCGCTACAGATGGAGCATTTTTTGCACCTGTTGAAAAACTGTCAAAAAATAACTGCATCGACAAGGTTTCTACTGTTCCATAAGTGAACTGAACCGCCGGTGAATCAGAATCAAACGCAGGATCCATTCCGAACTCTGCATTTTTTGATAACTGATAAGTCGTAGGATTGTATTCCACGTAGAAATTCTTCTTCGTGATCATGTTAGTGATCTTCATTTTCCTGACCGGCGTATCCATATTCAAATTTCCGGATCCTGCATACAAAGGCAATCCCTCCTTATCATCAGACCGGTGTTAAATACGTCCGATCCTGCGTCGTTCCTTACGGATACGTTCTTCGACCATCTTGAATACCCGATCGGCTGTGCGCCTGATTTCTGCTTCACTGATCCTTGCTTCTCTTCGTTGCTGCGGCTTTGACTGATCGTCTCCGATATTTCCATTATTCTTAAAAGTCAGACTCTCAGGAGCACCGTATCCTGCAAATGCCGGATTCACCCAATTCACCGGATTTTCCATTGCCTGTCTCACAGCTTCATCCGCATGAAGAGTATTCATGCTGCGATTTGCGAGAGTCCGCATGCTTCCTCCGGCTCTGTTTGTCATAGGATTATTCCAGGTTGTCATCGCAGGCGTATCATCCACGGTTACTTCCTCAACCTCACCCCTTAGGAACTTATCCGCAGAGGTACTTGAGCTTCTGTTCTGTACAATATCTCTCATGGGTCTATTTGCTCCGGTCTCTATCTCTTTGTCTATCATGTTTTTTAAGAGATCCGGATATGAAGTACCGTAGTCCATCGCAATGGGTACGTACTGCACCTGTGTATCTCCATTGATTTTTTGCTGTATTGCCTGTGCTTCCATTGGTTGTAGAAGCTTTACCGTCATGCCGCCTGACATTCCGATCCTTCCTGCATTTTTTTGAACATTTTGTCCGATGCTTCCCTTTTTTAGGAAAATTACTCCGGATATGTCTTTTGAAGAGGATAGCTTCTTTAAGATTTCAGTACCGATGGATGAACTCTGAGCACTTGCGTTTTGTCTGTTTTCTTTACTTTCTGATCGTTGTGTTAGCCTTGATGATCCTACTCTATTGGAAATCTCTGGTTGAACAGTTCTATTCTTAACATCATTTGAACTGTATTCTCTATTGTTGCTATCGTTAAACGAAATATCCGAACTCTTTTTACTATGATTTCTTGTAAATGAAGGATCATTTTTTTCATCATGCT
>CAMVTN010000134.1 GCA_947170415.1 uncultured Lachnospiraceae bacterium
GGCAGAGTATATGTTGCAGTTCTTGACCTTCCTGAGGTTGTTAAGCGTGCGACATTTGACCGTAAGTTCACAGGAATCGCAAAGTTCCCGGCAGTTACCCGTGATATCTCCATGGTTGTGCCGAAGGAAGTGCTTGTAGGACAGATCGACGATGTTCTTCGCCAGAGAGGCGGAAAGATCCTCGAGAGCATGAAGCTCTTTGATATCTATGAGGGAGATCAGATCAAGGCAGGCTTCAAGTCAGTAGCATACACACTGACCTTCAGAAACCTTGAGAAGACGCTTTCGGATGATGAGGTTAACTCCGCAATGAAGAAGATCCTCAATGGTCTGAACGGACTCGGAATCGAGCTTAGATCATAATACGTAATAAATAAACAGCTAGAAAAGCCGTTGCATCTTCACTTTGGGAGACAGCGGCTTTTTCGGTGATTTAAAACTCACAGCACAAATAATACAGCATGAGATTCATAATTTTAGCGGCATGCTGTGCTGATAAAAAGGACTGTACAGGAAGTAGGAAGGATCGAAAGATAGGAGTATCAGTTTAGTGAAAAAGAGGATAATATTGTTAGCACTTATAAGTGCTTGTACGGCATTTGCATTATATGGCTGTGGTGAAAACAAAAAAACTGCAGAGACAAATGATTTAAAAGAAACTGTAAGTGAAGAACAAAATGAAAATACGGAAGATACTGAAGGATCTACAGAAAAAACGGAAGATTCTACAGAAGAGATGCAGGACATTGTCAATCTGGAAAAAGGTGAAAATGAATTCACGGATGCCGTATATGAATATGCAAAAGAGCTTGATGTAATGAAAGAAGGAGAGTTTGCATCGTATCGTGTAGATTTTGATGATGATGGAAACGATGAAGCTTTTGTGCTGCGCGGACATCAAGATGACGAAGATGATACCCGCTGGTATTCTTCGACAGTCTGGTTCGTTAATGAAAACCTGGAGGTAGAGCAGCTATTTGGATGGTATGATCCCAATATTACATACTATACGGAAGAAGAATTTAAAGATATTGATGGAGGGAAATGCTTTTACCTTAGCGGTTATAATACTTTTGATAAGAGTCCGTTTTGCTATATGTACATGCTAAAAGATGGTTCATTAGAAGATGTAACAGAGGATATTAACGGTGAGAATGAGCCTTTTGAAGCAAAGTATACTCAGGAAGAGTTAAATGCAATGAGTCCGCAGGAACTGTTTGAAGCATTCTGCAAGGGTGAAGTACAAGCGGAGTTTGCAGATATTGATGGTAAGACCGGATATATTGATACCAGAGACTGGGGTTGGTCTGAAGATGACATGAATGACTACCAGAAAGTTATCGACCCGTATGATGTAGATAACGATGGAGAATTAGAGTATATAATCGAAACAATGTATGGAATCATGTGTTTCGACTGCAAAGACGGAAAAGTAACTATGTTTGCAGATGGAGAAGGGACTGCTGCTTTTGCCAGATACATAACATATAACAACGCTACATGGGTTGTGTATCAGGATACCTCACATGAAGGACGTAGTACGTATCAGCTCTATAAGTATAATGGAGATCTTCAAATAGAGGATTCGATGAATTTATATTGGAATGAAGAGGAGGATGGAAATCGCATATATTATTATAATGATGAGGAAATATCTGAGGATAAGTACAATACTATATACAAAGATATATTTGGAGAATGACCCCCGTCCCCTTGGGTCACATTTTATTGTACAGTATTTCGAAATATGTTAAGATAGCTTTGCAAACAAATATTAAAGACGTGTTGCTGGTAATGCAGGCAAGATCTGATCGAATGATGTATGGATATCTTTATTGGTATCTGTGCAGTTTTCTGTCAGGTCTTTTTTTATTCTTTTTCTGACGGCCGCGGAAAAAGGGGATTGAGTAAAAAGGGTTTTTCATAATGGAGGAGAATATGGATTACAGAAAGTTCGCAGGCGACATCCTGAACGATGTCGGCGGAAAAGAAAATGTAAGGGATCTGACACACTGTTTTACGCGTTTAAGATTTGTATTAAAAGACAGCTCAAAGGCAAATAAGGCAAAGATAGAGAGAACAGAGGGAGTGATCCAGGTCGTAGAGGCCGGCGGTCAGTTTCAGGTAGTTCTCGGAAGCAAAGTAAATAAAGTATATGATGAAATGATAAAGATGGTTCCGGTTGGAGAAGAAGGCAGTGATATAGCTGTTGAAAACGGTTCCTTTATCAATACCGTGCTTCAGACGATCTCAAAGATCTTCACACCGATCGTTCCGGCGATCGCTGCTGCAGGTCTTATAAAGGGTCTTCTTTCTGTAGCATCCAGACTCGGATGGGTAGATGCGGAAGCAAGTACCTACATAATTTTGAACACAGCCAGCAACATTATCTTCTACTTCATGCCGATATTCCTCGCGTATACAGCAGCCAAGGCAATAAAGTGCAATCAGGTAATTGCTATGGTACTTGGAGGATTCCTGTGTCATCCGGTAATAGATGCATTGATACAGGATGTAGAAAATCCTTCAAGCATATTTGGCCTGCCTGTAATTAAAAAGGCATTTACGATCGGTGAATCAACCAAGGTATTCAGCTACACAGAGGCGGTCTCACAAACAGAGAAAATACATCTTATGCAAGATTATATACGCATGTAAAGTTTTTGGCTGAACGGCTCATAAAAGGCTCTCTTGTACGCGACGAAGGAAAGGATTTTTTGTATAATGAGATAACAGCAGCATACCCACAATATCTTTCCTGCACAGAAAAGATAAACAGTTTTGTAAAGTCCAAGTTTTCGCTGGAACTTACAAAGAAGGAAGTGCTATATCTTATAATACAGATCCATAGAGTAGACGAGACAAGGGAGGAGACAAACAATGCTTAACAAGTTTTGTAAAAGGCCACTTTACGAAGTGACATCAACGTTGTCAAAAGTAGCGACAGGGGTTGAAAAAGCTGAACTCGTTATCAGAAATGCAAAACTCGTTAATGTGTGCACCGCTGAGGTACAGGAGGGAATGGATGTAGCCATTGCCGAAGGAAGGATAGCTCTTGTCGGTGATGCATCTCATTGTATTGGAGAAGAAACTAAGGTCATTGATGCCGACGGGCAGTATATAGCTCCCGGTTTCATAGACGCTCACATTCACGTGGAATCGTCCATGGTAAGCGTGCGAGAATATGGACGTGCAGTAGTTCCTCACGGTACTACAGGCATCTTTATGGATCCGCATGAGATATGCAATGTATGCGGACCTGAGGGTGTAAAAGCCATGATAGATGATGGAAAGAAGACACCATTAAAGTCGATGGCTAATGTTCCTTCCTGCGTGCCTGCCGTTGCAGGTTTTGAGGACACAGGTTCACATATCGGTCCCGAGGATGTGCGAGAGATGATGACCTGGGATGGTGTCATGGGCCTTGGAGAAATGATGAACTATCCGGGTGTGATCGGTGGTGATCCTAATGTTCATGGAGAACTTGCCGAAACGCTGAAGGCAGATCAGGTGATCACAGGTCATTATTCGATTCCGGAGACGGGAGCCGGACTTAATGCTTATATATCAGCAGGAGTCAGATGCTGTCACGAGTCCACAAGAGCCGAGGACGTGCTTGAAAAGATGCGCAGGGGTATGTACGCGCTGATACGTTTCGGCAGTGCATGGCAGGACATGCCGGTAATAATCAGTGCAGTTCTGGATAATAAAATTGATGACCGATATGCCTGTCTGATCTCAGATGATACACATCCTGACACATTGATATCCCATGGACATCTTGACTATATAGTGCGATACGCTATCAAGCTGGGACTTGATCCGATCAAAGCGATACAGTATGTCACTATCAATCCTGCTTCATGCCTGCGAATGGAACATGAGATGGGAAGTATCGCTCCGGGCAAGTGTGCTGATATAGTATTCTTTGATGACCTAAGAGATATCCGTATCACACGTACTATTATTGACGGAGATGTTGTAGCTGAGAACGGAAAGATGACAGTTGATTACGGCAAGTCTGAATTTCCGGCTTCAGTATATAATACGATGCACGTAGGTGAGACTATCACGTCAGACAGTTTTATGATAGCTGCACCGGAAGGGGCAGAGGAAAGCGTAAAAACACGCGTTATTGAGATAATTCCCAACCGTGTAAGTAACTATGAGAGGGTACTTGATCTTGCGATTAAGGATGGTCGTGTATTAGCTGATCCGGCGCAGGATGTCATGAAGATGGCAGTTTTTGAGAGGCATCATGAGACTGGCACCAAAGGAGTAGGATTTATAAAAGGATTCGGATTCAAGAAGGGTGCTATGGCTCAGACAGTTGCCCATGATGCGCATAACCTGCTCGTAGCCGGAACAAACGATGAGGACATGGCTCTCGCTGCAAATACTCTGATCGAGTGCGGAGGCGGAATGTGCGCGGCAGCAGACGGCAAAGTACTGGCACTTGTTCCGTTACCGATCGCAGGTCTCATGAATGATCTTCCGGTTGAGGATATGGCTGCACTTATCAGTAAGCTTGATGCCGCATGGAAAGACATGGGATGCGTGATAAATTCTCCATATATGACCATGGCATTGGCTGCACTGGCATGTCTGCCGGAACTCAGGCTCACTAACCGGGGACTGGTCGACTGCAGGAACTTCCGGTTTGTAGATCTCTTTGAAAAATAAAGAAAAAGGTAAAAAGAATGCAAATCTGTCAACAAGAGCCAATGGCATAGATATGTTTCAAAATGACCTTAAACGCATGGAGATGGTTCCGGATCAATATTACAATTTTCATCCGGGAGCACATACAGGACAGGGAATGACCGGTAAAATGACCGTTAAAAGCATTTGATACGGTTGACAAATGAGACGCATATTTCTAGAATAGAGAAGCCCGACGAAGGTCGGGTTTCTTTGCGTATATATCGCTAAGGTTATTGAATGGGTTTATATAAAAGGAGTTGGAGTTTATATAATGAGTGAAGAATTATTAAAAAAGGATTTTTGGTATGATCTGCCGGAAGAATTGATCGCGCAGGATCCGCTTGAGAACAGAGATCAGTCCAGATTGCTTGTTATGGATAAGAATACAGGTGATTTTGAACACAAGATCTTCCATGATATCAAGGGTTATTTAAGAGCAGGAGACTGCCTTGTGCTAAATAACACCCGTGTTATACCGGCTCGACTCCTTGGTGTAAAGGAAGACACTGGGGCAGCGGTAGAAATCCTTCTCCTTAAGAGAAAAAGCATCACACTATAGGCATTCGCCAGACATTTCTGATCGACCGTCATATTAAAGG
>CAMVTN010000135.1 GCA_947170415.1 uncultured Lachnospiraceae bacterium
GACTTCCTACAGAAACAGATGAAGATGTAAAGGCCATCGCACATCTTTCCGATGCTGTTGCAATGAATTACTTTGATACGATCCCGAAAGAAAACCGTAAGGGTGTTCGTGTTCAGGTAACAAGTTCTGCTTCATTCTTTATTCCGAAGCCGTTTACTGCATTCCAGTGGGCCCCTATGAACTCAGCGGATGAATTTCTGCGTAAGGCTCATCTCTGCAGTGATGAATTTAGGCAGATGCTCAACCACAAGTCTCTGCGCTTCATGTACCACGAGAACGAGCTTTCAGAGCTTGAGGGCGTATTAGCACGAGGCGACAGAAAGCTTTCAAAAGTAATCCGCTCCGCATACGAAAACGGCGCTCTTTACGATTCCTGGGGTGAAATGTTTGATAAAAAGAGATGGACGGATGCTTTTGCTTCTAACGGAATAAATATTGATTTTTATACCCTGAGAGAAAGACCGGAAGACGAGCTTTTCCCTTGGGACTTCATAGATGCCGGCGTCACAAAGAAATTCCTGCTGGATGAATGGCATCAGGCATTAAAGGGCGAAGTAACGCCTAACTGCCGTCAGAAATGCTCAGGCTGCGGTGCTGCAGTCTTTGGAGGAGGTGTTTGCTTTGAAAGCAGGAAATAAAATGATCCGGCTGAAATTCAGCAAGCACGGACTTATGAAATATATCGGACATCTGGACGTAATGCGTGCTTTTCAGAAAGTAATGCGCCGTTCAGGCGTTGACATTGCATATTCCGACGGTTATTCTCCGCACCAGATAATGAGCTTTGCGCAGCCCCTTGGTGTAGGTCTTGAAAGCAACGGAGAATACTTTGATATAGAAGTTCAGTCCGTGGGAACAGCTACAGAGCTTATCGATGCACTGAACGCACAGTGTCCGGAAGGTATACGTATCCTGGATGCCGTCCGGCTGCCCGAGAAATCAGCTAATGCCATGGCAAGCGTAAATCAGGCATCTTATACTGTACGTTTTCGTGATGGCCGTATACCGCCATTTGATCTTAATAAGGCCGTTTCGGACTTCCTTAACGCTGAAACAGTCACAGTAACAAAGAAGACCAAGAAATCGACGAGAGAAATCGATATCCGGTCTCTGGTCTATGACATCCGTGTTCTGAATAACGCTGATGAATTAAAAGACTACGAAGAGAAAAACGGAATTTCTATTTCTAACAGCATCTCTGATGAAGATCGTGATACAACAATAGATTTTGGCGCATCTGCTTTTCCTGTTATAAAGATGCATGTAACAGCTTCAAGCGGTGATAACGTAAAACCCGGTCTTCTGATGCAGGCTCTTTCAGATATGAACGGCGGTGGAGAGATAGGAGATACCGATCTCATGGTGATCCGTGAAGACCTCTATGATGAATCAGGGAAATCCCTTATCGATGCAGGTGAGAGGTTCTGAGATGGGGACCAGATTCGTAATAACCGAAGAACAAGGCAAAATACTGACCGCTGTTTTTAACGGTGATAAATGCGATGACATGCTGATTTCTGCAAATACATCAGATAAAACGCCCGTGCTCGGTGATATATGGCTCGGACATGTCAAAAGAGTCATGCCGAATATAAAGGCTGCATTTGTAGACATCCTTCCGGGAGTTACCGGATATCTACCACTATCAGGGCACGATGAGATCAAGGCCGAACAGGACATACCTGTCCAGATCATAAAGGATGCTGTTAAGACCAAAGACATGATGCTTTCCGCCGACTTCTCCATAAGCGGTCGATTCTGTGCCATGACAGCAGGTAAAAAGGGGATCGGTATCTCAAAAAAGATCACAGATACCGGGATCCGCAGCCGTTTATCTGAACGCGCGCACGAAGTATTGGGATCATCTATTGCTTCATCTGCAGAAACGAGGATTGGAACAGTAATACGTACAAATGCAGCAGATGCATCCGATCAAGCCTTCTTACTGGATCTCTTAAACACAAAAGAGGCAATGGATAACGTTATTTCATCCTCAGGTTATCGCACTCCTTATTCGAGGCTTTATCATGCACCTGATGCTGAGATACGTCTTATCCGCGATCATCATGGAGTGATCGACAGGATCGTGACGGATATTCCTGAGGAAGAAGCAAAGATCCGTTCTTTTTTTGCAGATTCAGAAAAGATCACTTCGGTACTTTCTTTGTACGAAGATGAGTCTCTGGCTTTACGAAAGCTCTACAAGCTGGATTCTCTTCTTGATGAGGCGCTAAAAAAGACTGTCTGGCTTCCATCCGGCGG
Source organism: uncultured Lachnospiraceae bacterium (assembly GCA_947170415.1). GTDB lineage: Bacteria > Bacillota > Clostridia > Lachnospirales > Lachnospiraceae > NK4A144. Next base: position 2,263 of record CAMVTN010000135.1, read on the forward strand.
TTCTATAGTTCTGGAAGTTACAGAAGCCCTGACCGTCATCGATGTAAACACAGGGAAAACCGATAAAAAAAGATCAAAAGAAGAAAACTTTCTTCAGACAAATATAGAAGCCGCAAGAGAAGCGGCACGTCAGATGCGAATAAGAAATTATTCCGGAATGATAATGATCGACTTTATAAATATGCGCGAGAAGAGCAGTCTTAAACTACTTGAGCAGGAATTGATAAAGGCTCTTTCGAAAGACAGAGTCACCTGCAGATTCTTTGGTTTCACTCATCTCGGACTCGCAGAGATCACACGTGAAAAGACAACGCAGCCTCTTCACGAAATAATTAGAAAAAAGTCTTGACGCTATAAAACACATGTGCTAACTTATATGAGTATGCCGCATGCTCAGGTTAATAAGTCTGCAGAATAACTTTGCAGCACCGCAGGCAGCGAGTAATGAATTAGGAGGTGTCCTATGTACGCAATTATTGCAACAGGCGGAAAACAGTACAAGGTTTCGGAGGGCGATGTAATCTACGTTGAGAAGCTCGCCGCTGAAAAGGATAGCGCTGTTACGTTCGACCAGGTTCTTGCAATTGGCGGTGACAAGCTTGCAGTAGGTGATGAAGTTGCTAACGCTTCTGTATCCGGAAAAGTTCTGGATCAGGTTAAGGGTAGCAAGGTTATCGTATACCACTACAAGAGAAAGACCGGCTATCACAAGAAGAATGGTCACAGACAAGCATACACAAAAGTACAGATTGAAAAGATCAACGCTTAATCTTTTTGTATGATCAGTGTAAAGATTTATAAGACAGAAGATAATAACATACGAGGATTCAAATGTCTCGGTCATGCAGGCTATGCAGAACATGGTGAAGATATCGTATGTGCTGCCGTTTCTATGCTCGTTATCAACACCTTAAATTCTTTGGAAAAATTCGTTCCGGAAGATAAGTTTACGGTTAATACTGATGAAGAGCAGGGTTTGATCGAATGTTTATTCAATGACAAACCTTCTGAAAAGGCAAAACTTCTTTTGGATTCAATGCTTTTGGGACTCAAGAGTGTTGAAGAAAACTATCAGGGAAAGTTCCTGAAGTTACTTATTTGATGAATGATTGAAAAGGAGGAAAAGGTCATGTTAAATCTGAACCTTCAGTTCTTCGCTCATAAAAAGGGAGTAGGATCAACCAAGAACGGTCGTGATTCCGAGTCCAAGAGATTAGGCGCGAAGAGAGCCGACGGACAGTTCGTAAAGGCCGGCAATATTCTTTACAGACAGCGTGGAACCCATATCCACCCTGGTAAGAACGTTGGTATTGGCGGAGATGATACACTTTTCGCTAAGGTTAGCGGCGTACTTAGATTCGAGAGAGTTGGAAAGTATCGCAAGCAGGCTAGCGTTTACGAGGTAGAGGAGAAGGCTGAATAATTTCAGTTTTGTTCTGTAATTTCGGGGCTTCAGATGTCTACATCTGAAGCCATTATTTTTTTATAGGAATATTCGGTTATCCCGTTTAAGTTTAAGCTTCAACGTCAGGAAATCACTGAAGAAAGGTGTATATGTTCACAGATAGAGCTAAAATTATAATCAGATCAGGAAAAGGCGGAGACGGTCATGTAAGTTTTCGTCGTGAAAAGTACGTTCCGAATGGAGGACCTGACGGCGGAGATGGTGGTAACGGCGGTTCTGTAATATTTAAGGTCGATACCGGTATGACGACCCTTACCGATTACAGATTTCGTAGAAAATTCTCTGCAGAAGACGGAGAGCAGGGCGGAAAGAAGCGTTGTCACGGAAAAGACGGTAAGGATCTTATCCTCAAAGTTCCTGCAGGTACCGTTGTCCGTGAATTTGAAACCGGAAAAGTAATCGTTGATATGTCCGGTGATAATACAGAAGTTGTTGTCCTCAAAGGAGGACGCGGCGGACGCGGAAACCAGCACTTTGCAACAAGTACCATGCAGGCTCCCAAATATGCCCAGCCCGGTCAGGACGCTCAGGAAGTTACAGTTCAGCTTGAGTTAAAGACTATCGCTGATGTAGGTCTCGTTGGTTTCCCCAATGTAGGTAAATCAACTTTGATCTCAATGGTCACAAACGCAAAGCCTGAGATCGCTAATTACCATTTTACGACACTTCAGCCGCATCTTGGTGTAGTTGATCTCCCTGAAGGAGACGGTGGTTTTGTTATCGCGGATATACCCGGACTCATCGAAGGTGCATCAGAGGGTATCGGTCTCGGTCATGAGTTTCTTCGTCATATCGAGCGCTGCCGTGTACTTATCCATATCGTAGATGCCGCAGGCGTAGAGGGCAGAGACCCTGTAGACGACATCTATGCAATTAATAAGGAACTCGCAGCCTACAATGTAGATCTTTCAAAGAAACCTCAGATCATCGCTGCGAATAAGACCGATGTCATTCAGATAGCAGAAGGTGAAGAAGATCCTATTAAGCGGATTGAAAACGAATTTGGTCCTAAGGGAATAAAGATCTTCCCTATTTCCGCTGCTACAAAGACAGGCTTAAAAGAGCTTATCTACTATGTTAACGATATGTTGAAAAAGATGGACAATACTCCTGTTGTTTATGAACAGGAATACTTCCCTGAGGAACATATCGGTGAGAAACTGCCATATACTGTTTCTTATGATGAAAAAGAGCAGATGTATATCCTCGAAGGTCCACGAATCGAAAAGATGCTTGGATATACTAATCTTGATTCAGAGAAGGGCTTCCGTTTCTTCCAGAAATTTATCAAAGAGATCGGCGCTACCGATCAGATGGAAGCACTTGGCATTCAGGATGGAGATACAGTAAAGATGTACGGTTTCCATTTCGATTATTATAAGGATACAGATTCACCGGAGTTTCCGGAAGGAGAAAACGAATAAATGACTATTACTACTAAACAGCGCGCATATCTTAGAAGTCTTGCAATGACTCTGGATCCGATCTTTAAGATCGGTAAGTCCAGCCTCACTCCGGAAGTCTGCACTTCTGT
>CAMVTN010000136.1 GCA_947170415.1 uncultured Lachnospiraceae bacterium
GCATGAGCATCATCATCACCACGATCATGATGAGGACGAGCATGAGCATCATCACCACCACGATCATGATGAGGATGAGCACGAGCATCATCACCATCACGATCATGAACACTGTCATGATGAGAATTGCAGCTGCCATCATCACCACGATCATGATGCAGATGAAGTATTCCAGAGCTGGGGCGTAGAGACATCCCATAAGTTTACTGAGGAAGAACTTACAGCTATCCTTGAGAAGCTCAAGGCAGAGCATGAAGATGAGTTTGGAATCGTGCTCCGCGCAAAGGGATATGTGCCGAGACCCGAAGGTGGAGAGTGGCTTCACTTTGACCTTACTCCGGGTGAATATGAGGTTCGTCACGGTTCTGCGGACTACACAGGAAGAATCTGTGTTATCGGTTCAGGAATAAATGAAAAAAAGCTTAAAGAACTCTTCGGAGTGTGATGCCGTTAGGCAGGAAAATGGTGTAAAATATGTTTAAGAAAAGAGAAATCCCCGTATATCTTTTTACCGGTTTTCTGGAGAGCGGTAAGACCAGTTTTATCATTGAAACAATGAAAGAGGGACAGTTCGAGGACGGAATGAAGACTGTCTATATCGTCTGCGAAGAAGGTATGGAAGAGATCGACAAGGAACTCCTTGAAAAGAACAAATTCAAGGTTTATACATTTGAGGAAGAAGAGGATCTCACAAAAGAGGCGCTTACAAAGATTGACAAGAGTGTACGTCCCGACCGTGTTATCCTCGAAGCAAACGGAACCTGGGATGTAGATCGTATCCTGGATTCACTTCCGCCACAGTGGCTTCTTGGAGAAGGTATTGCCACAGTTAATGCAGCGACCTATGAGACTTATCTTGGCAACATGAAGATGATGATGCTTAATCAGTTCATGTATGCGGATCTGATCCTTTTCAACCGTTGTACAGAAGATATGGATCTTGCTATGTATAAGAGAACGGCAAGGGCAAAAAACAGACGTGCACAGGTTATCTTTGAGATGACGGACGGCACTATGAATAATGACGTAAAGGAAGAACTTCCTTACGACATAAATGCCTCTGAAATCCAGATCGAGGACGATGATTTCGGTATCTGGTATCTGGATGCGTTCGACAACATGGATAACTACATCGGCAAGACCGTTAAGTTCAAGGGGCAGGTTTATCATCCGAAAAATTCAAATCCCGATATGTTTGTACCGGGCAGATTTGCGATGACCTGCTGTGCTGCAGACATTCAGTTTGTTGGTTTCCCTTGCAGATTTGAGGGTGCGAAGAAGTTAAAGGAGAAATCTTATGTGATGGTTACTGCCGAGGTGCAGTCAGCCATGAGCAAAAATTACGACAAGCCTGCTCCGGTTCTCATTGCCAAGTCTGTTGAAGAGGCAGAACCTGCAGAGGAAGAAGTCGTTTATTTCTCTTAAACGGGAATACTCTTTCTAATTACTGGGGAAGAGGGTACAAAAACATGAATAATAAAAAGCCGCTGACTTTCTATACAGGACTTCTAACGGTATTACTATGCCTATCGGTAATACTAAATGCAGTCTCGTGGAAGTCTGCGGCTTTTTCTGACTGGATACGAAAATACCCTTTCAAGATACTTCAGGTCATAATGTCACATATAAGTAATCTGCTTCCTTTCTCTATCGGCGAACTCGTTCTGCTCGCTGCACTTCTTTTTATCCTGTGGAATTTAATTTTATGGGTTGGAGATGGTATAATTTTTGTACATAAGGCTATCGTCCTTAAAAACAGGAAAGCGAAAGAACCGGGGCTTACTGAGAGGCTCAGGCAGAGATTTCCGCATTATGATCGCTTGTATCGGGTATTTGAGATGGGCTTTGCGGTGACAGCACTGATAATGACCATAACCTGTTTTACACTGTATCACTGTACTGAGATCGGGGATTCCTTTGAAAAATCGGACGGAGATTATACTTTTGAGGAACTTGCGGAACTCAGAGATGCGCTCGTAGCAGAAGCAAATCAGCTTTCTAAAGTGGTTACACGTGACAAAAACGGCATACCGCACTATGAAGGTGATCTAAAGAAGAAAGCAAGAGAAGCCATGGGAGAATATGCAGAGGATGATCAGGTATTAAGCGGTTACTATTCGATACCGAAACCGTTACACTCATCGGGATTCCTCTGTCAGCAAAATATGTGCGGATATTACTTTCCGTTCACAATGGAAGCAAATTACAATACCATGATGACTGAGATAAACGTACCTTTCACCATGTGTCATGAGCTTTCGCACACAAAAGGATATATAAGAGAGGACGAGGCAAACTATATAGCGTGCGTTGCTTGCCTTGGTTCCGATGATGAGTTTTTCCGGTATAGTGGAGTGCTCGGAGTATTGTACTATGTAGATAATGATTTTTTAGCAGCCTGTGGTGGAAAAAACATGCTTTACAAGATGCATCCTGCGATCTCTTCCCAGGTTAAAAGGGATAACGTATTTATCACGGAAGAAACAAAGGACAAGATAGAGAAAAAAGCTGTTGTGTCATCAGATACCGTTAGAAAGGCAACAGAGACCTACATAAATACAACGCTTAATATTAACGGTATAGAGAGCGGAAAGGTAAGCTACAGTGAAGTGGTAGGACTGCTTCTTGGCTTAAACAGGGAGAAAGGTCTGACGATAGCTGAATGACCGGTGAGCAGTTAAAAATATATGGGAGACGGAAGTAAATGAATCTGACCAGGAGAGAATATGGAGTACTGGTGATCTTATTAATGATCGCAATAGTAATGTCGGCGGTTTATATACACAGGAGGACAAGGAAAGACGGTATCCTTATCGGAACACTTATAACTGCTTTCGTAATAAGGATCTTTTACATAATGTACACACCGACATGGGAGCGGCAGCATGATGTTATCGGGTTCAATAACGGGAAAGGAATAGGGCAGGCTGCACTTATCGAGTGGCTTGCGGAAAATGTTAAACTCCCGGATTTTGATCCGAGAACAAGGTGGGGATTTTTTCAGCCGCTTTTGCATCATATCATCTCGGCGGCATGGCTCAAAATAAATCTGTTTATTGGTGTAAATTACGATAAAGCCTGCGAAAATATACAGATACTGACACTTATTTACAGCATGATATTTGTATTTTTCGGTATCAGACTTCTGCGAGAGATGAAACTTACAGGCATGCCTTTTAGAGCTGCGGCGTTTCTTATCGCTCTTCATCCGTCATTCATTTTGATGTCCGGTTCAGTAAATAATGACATGCTTTGCCTCACTCTTTTGATTATGTCTGTTTTTTATGCCATTTGTTGGTATAATGATAATACGTATGGAAATATTGTAAAGACAGCATTCTGTATTGGTGGAGCAATGATGGCAAAATTGTCAGGTTTCTTAGCTGCTCCTGCTATTGCGTTCCTTTTCCTTATGAAGCTTTTACGATCAGGAAAAAAGGAAGCATTTGGTTTTCTTAAGCAATTCGTGCTGTTTGGTTGTATTTCATTTCCAATCGGTTTGTTTTTCCCACTTAGAAATCTCATACTGTTCGGAGTTCCGCTTATGTATATGCCGGAAGTCGGTGAGCCGGTAGGTGACCACAGCATCATTTCAAGGATCTTTGATGTGCGTGTTACATCGCCCTATTCCAGTATGGTAAAAAACGGAAATGCCTTTGATGAGTTTAATGTGCCTGTTGCGATGATAAAAACGTCGCTGACAGGTGAGTATGATCTTGGTGCGGTAAACCGCTATATAACACCATTTGCATGGATACTTTTTGCGACCGGAGCATTGCTGGCGGTCATTGCGTTTTTGGCAACGATCCGTTATACGCTTAGGGCTGTCAAAAAAATGAACAATAAGGGAATTAATGATAAAGAATTATTGTTTGATGATCCGGTGATAAGGATCTTCTGGCTCATCTTTTATGCTACCGGACTGATCTTTTACTTAAGACTTGCATTTTCGGTACCAAATTTTAGCTCGGAAGACTTTAGATATGTAGCATATCTGATAGTTCCGGAGAGTCTTTATATAGGACTGCTCCTAACGGATATTGAAAAGCGAAAGAAAATGACAGCTTTACTGATCATGATAATAGCAGCATTTGGTGTTTCATCACTGGGAGTATATTTCCTCTTAGGATTGCCTTGATGCTGTGATAAATAAAATCCGTTACGTGAGCGAGCTGTAAGCGAGTGAACAGTAACAATTTATGCATGACGTGCATAGACTGACAGTAAATGGAAATGGAGGGTATGATGAAAATAATTCACTGTTCGGATATCCGGCTAAATGCATCACCGGAAATGTCGTTAGGTCCGGAAAAAGCCGAAGAAAGAAACAGCGAAATATTGCTGACTTTTGTTCGGATGGTGCGGTATGCGGTAAAAAATGACGTTACAGCAATTATGATCACAGGAAATCTGTTCGTGCCCGGAGAAATCCCGGAAAATTCATTAAACATCGTAAAAGAATGTATAACAGGCAATCCGGGAATAGATTTTTTGTACATAAGCGGCAGACATAGCAGAGATGAATTTGCAGAAGCCATGCGCCCGTTTCCAAAGAATTTCAAGAATATGTCAGAACTTCCCGGCGGTGTGCGCTATGAGGGTGATGTGGTGATATCGGCACCGGATCGTGCGGAAGACGTAAGACTTTCAGCGACGGATCTAAATATAGTGATGCACTATGGACCGATAAATACCGACGCATGGGAAGGAAAATATATTGATTATCTTGCGTCCGGCGGGTCTGAAGCTCTTGATGAGGGAGCACTGGGAAATCGTGGACGGTACTGCTACTCAGGTACACTGGAAGCCAGACATTTCCCGGAGTGCGGACCGAGAGGATTTATCAGGCTTGATATATCCGGAAACACGATAGAACCGGTATTTGTGCAGGCTGCGAAGCGACTCTTCCTGCAGGCCGATCTGACTGTCGGAGAGGAATACGGAGAAAGCTTAAAAGAAAAGATCGACGAAAAGATCGCAGAAGTAGAAGCATCAGACAGAGATATCCTGAGACTGAGACTCGAGGGAAGAAACTTTGGCAGAGATGAACTGGATGAGATCCGAGGGCTATATAGTGACAGATTTTATTTCTTCTGTCTGGATGCTCCGGAAAAGCAGGAAGAATTACCGAAACCTGAAGCGGGTATGGTGGAGATTCCAAGGATCATGCCGCTAAAAAGAGAAGAACGCGAATTCATGGAAGATCCTTTCTCCATATCAAAAGAGGAACTGGCAGAAGAA
>CAMVTN010000137.1 GCA_947170415.1 uncultured Lachnospiraceae bacterium
GCAGAGCTCCGCCATATTCATTTATAGTCTTAACATGTTCCTGCGGAACAGATGAGGATCCGTGAAGAACGATAGGGAATCCCGGAAGTTTCTCTACGATCTCAGCAAGGATATCCAGTCTGATGTGAGGCTGTGTGCCGGGTTTGAACTTATATGCTCCGTGGCTCGTACCAATAGCAATAGCCAGTGAATCCACTCCTGTACGATTCACAAAGTCAACTACCTGATCAGGATCCGTATACTGAGCTGTTTCCGCAGCTACATTAACATCATCCTCTATTCCTGCCAGCGTTCCAAGTTCTGCCTCAACCACTACGCCATGCTCGTGAGCGTAATCAGCAACCTGCTTAGAAACTTCGATATTTTCTTCGTACGGTCTGGAAGAACCATCGATCATGACCGATGTAAATCCATTATCAATACAGTCCTTACAGATATCAAAATCTGCGCCATGATCCAGATGCAGAGCGATTGGAATCTCGTCATTAGTAGCTTCCACAGCAGCCTCTACCAAATGCTTCAGATACGCTGCCTGTGCATACTTCCGTGCACCTGCTGAAGCCTGAAGGATAACAGGAGAATGAAGCTCTCTTGCAGCTTCCGTAATGCCTTGAACAATCTCCATATTATTCACGTTGAAGGCTCCGATAGCATAACCTCCATCATAAGCCTTTTTGAACATTTCAGTAGTTGTAACTAACGGCATATCTTCCCATCCTTTCTGTACTTTTTTCACAAACCGGACTCGAGCTCAGGCTCTTTTTCCGGTATAGCGACCTTCATACACGGCAGGTCTGCATTATTTGGCACGACCATCTGAAGTGCCCTATGCATATTTTCAAGTTCGACTACCCTAGGTCTGCCGCCAAATTCTCCATCAAGAGTCCACGGAACTTCCTCTGTACTCTCAAATCGGATACGGCTCGCTTTGAAATTTACAACAAATTTACTTTGAGTATTCGTTAAAATAGACCCGGCTATTTCCGTATAATCCTGTACTTCCTTAGGCATACGGATAAGCGTTACTTCAAAAAGACCATCGTCCAGGACCACATCCGGTCCTGTCAGATATTTAATACCTCCGACAGACAATGAATTACTGATCATTCCATACAGAAAATCATCCTCTATCTCCTGATCATCCCATGAAACTTTCATATGATAGGATTTTATCTGAGGAAGACGTGTTGCTGCTTCGATCAGATATGCCAAATGACCGAAAGTATTCTTAAGATCCTGTTTCGTTTCATACGAAACATCTGTAAAGATCCCAAATGCAGCTACATACACAAAAGACATGTAGTTGAACTTTCCCATATCACATGAAAAAAGTTTACCATTAACGGCAACATTAGCTGCCTCAAGCATGTCAGACGGGATTTTGAGTGTTTCAGCAAAGTCATTTGTGCTTCCTGCCGGCACGTATCCAATAGGAATACGCGTATCGCGCTGAAGCATACCTGCCACAACCTCATCAAGAGTACCATCACCGCCTGAACAAACAAGAAGATCATAGAACCCGCTTTTTTCACGAGTCCACTGTATCGCATCTCCCTGCTTTTGTGTCGGATACACTGTTATTTCATAACCGGCTCCGGCAAAAATATCTATAATATCCAGCAAATTATTTCTTATCTTTGCGGTTCCCGCATGGGGATTATAGATAAAGAGCAATTTTTTGCCCATAAATCAACTACCTCATTCAACCGGCAGCCTGTATATCTCCTCCGAGATACTGACTGATCTTTGCAGCGGCGTCTTCTTCATCAGCGCCTTCAGCAACTACATTGACACTGTCACCGTTCTTAAGTGCCAAAGTCATCATTCCCATGATGCTCTTTGCGTTTACATGCTTAGACTCATGATCAATATATACTGTAGAATTATACTGGCTTGCCATCTGAACCAGCATCGCTATAGGACGTGTGTCAAGATCTTCCTGCAGAGATACCTTAACTGTCTTTGTTGTCATAACCTCTCCTCCTTATGTCGTCTGCAATTTCACTCAACTTACGCAATCTGTGGTTTACTCCGGATTTCCCGACCGGCGGAGAAAGATACTTTCCAAGCTCTGAAAGAGTTGCCTCCGGATATGTGAGTCGAACCTCTGCCATTTCTCTGAGAGAATCGCTTAACGTATGCAGACCTTCCGTATCACGGATAAGCTCAATATCATTTACCTGCTTTACGGCTGCACTTACTGTTTTCGCTATATTTGCAGTTTCGCAGTTCACTCGACGATTTACAGTATTTCTCATCTCCTTGATAATGCGGGTGTTCTCCATACTCATAAGGGCTTCCGGTGCTTCCATGATGTTCAGCATCGTGACGATTTCATCGCCCTCCTTTAGATATACCACAAAATACTTCTTCCGTCTTACTATTTTGCTGTTCATTCCGAAACTGTTTATCACATCTCTGAGCTGATCTGCGATCTCATTCGCATCACACACAATTTCCATATGATAAGAACGAGCCGGATCATTCATGGACCCGGCGGCAAGAAAAGCTCCTCTGATCAACGCTCTTTTACAACATGCCTTTTCGATAAGAAGCTCACTTACTGAATCCTTTTCGACTGACAATTTTAGCGCATCAGCGATCATGCTCGCTTCATCACCGCTGATCTTCAGCAGATATACAGGAGTTTTCCCCCCTCTAACAAGCACATCAACAATTATTCTACCCACTTTTTTTAGCAATGTAAAGCAGATTCTTGCTACCGTAAGGTTCTCTGTTTGCAGGAAAATCATGGCATTTCTGCCATCTCTCCTGCCACTCCAATTACCACACAGAGTAAAGATCCCGGCAAGCTCGGCAAGCTGACAATGTCTGGATGCCGGAATCGTTGATGCAATTTCAGTTTTAACCTTCTGGGAAAATGACATAAAACAAACCTTATCTTCTCAGATTATCTTTCTCTATATCACGGTGTTCGATCTTTATGCCGTACTTACCGTGAGAAGCAAGCCTCTCATATATCTTATTAGCGAGAGTAACACTTCTGTGCTTTCCGCCCGTACATCCAATGGCTATTACAAGCTGATTCTTTCCTTCTATAACATAATTCGGAACGAGGAACATAAGCATATCTTCAAGCTTATCCAAAAATTGTCCCGCTTCCTTAAAGCTCATGACATATTCCTGTACTTCTTTGTCATTTCCGCTCTTCGGCTTCAGTTCATCAATATAGTACGGATTCGGCAGGAATCTCACATCAAATACCAGATCGGCATCGCTTGGGATCCCGTATTTATATCCGAAAGAAAGTACCGTTATAAACAGATTTCCGTAGCCCTTGTTTTTGGAAAAGATATCGTTTACCTCGGATTTCAGTTCCCTCGTCAGCATATGGCTGGTATCAATGATATAAGAAGCGTTCTTTTTAAGATATTTAAGAAGATTTCTCTCTTTATTTATACCTTCTTCAACCCGTCCGTTTGCAACAAGCGGATGAGAACGCCTTGTTTCCTTAAATCTCTTGATCAGAACATCATCCTCAGAATCAAGATAGAGTATCTCAAACTCACATCCCTGCTCTTTCAGACTTTCAAGAGCAGCTTCCACATCCTTGAGACCGGTACGTACATCAATACCGATTGCGACTTTTTCCAATTCGCTGTTGGGGCCATATGCAAGTTCTGCAAATTTCCCGATAAGAGGTACCGGCAGATTATCTACACAAAAATACCCAAGGTCCTCCAGCATTTTTAATGATGTACTTTTTCCGGCACCGCTCATACCGGTAACGACAACAAATTTCATTGCTCCTCTATTCCGTCAGAATTCTCCGACTATACGGACTTCCGGCTCAAGTCTGACTCCAAAACGCACCTGAACTTTTTCCTGCACCTCATGAATGAGATCAAGTATATCAGCGGCAGTGGCATTTCCCGTGTTTACAACAAAACCACAATGCTTTTCCGAAACACGTGCTCCGCCTATCATATAACCGCCAAGTCCGGCATCCATGATAAGTTTTCCCGCAAAAAATCCCTCAGGTCTCTTGAATGTGCTTCCGGCACTGGGGAAATTCAGCGGCTGCTTTGACCTGCGCATCTCCATCAGCTCATTCATCCTGCTTCGGATTTCTGTCTGGTCTCCGTTTTTAAGAGAAAAAACTGCTCCGATCACGGTTGATCTGTCCCTTTGCAGGATACTTTTTCTGTATGCGAATTCCATCTCGGAAACCGAACGTGTAACGATCTCTCCATCCGGTGTCAGCAGATCAACAGATACTACAACGTCTCCCATCTCAGAGCCGTAAGCACCGGCATTCATAACCATTGCTCCGCCTACTGTTCCGGGGATCCCTGCTGCAAATTCAAAACCGGCAAGTTCCGACTTGCATGCAGCCTCAGCAACAGCCGAAAGAAGCGCGCCTCCTCCTGCAGTTATAGTGTCACCACTCACTTCCACCTTTTTAAATTCCTCACCAAGGTGGACGATAACGCCTCTGTAACCATGATCTCCGACCAGGAGGTTACTGCCGTTTCCAACGATCATATACTCACGCTCGACCAGATTAAGATATCTGATCAGAGCCGATAATTCCTCTGTATCACGAGGTGTGATAAAGAAATCCGCGGGGCCTCCCACGCGGAAAGTTGTATGCTTAGACATAAGCTCATTCCGGAGGATACGGTCCTCCGGAATGAGAGTTTTCAGATAATCAAAAAAATATTCACTCATTTTTACAATACAAGTTTAGCAGCGCCAAAGATTCCACCATCGTTACCAAGTACAGCTCTTACGAACTTTGTGTCCTTGCAGGCGTGGAAAGCAAATTTCTTAAAGTTTTCTGTGATAAACGGCATGATAACATCTCCTGACATGGAAACGCCTCCGCCGATGATGATAAGCTCAGGATTAACTACGCTTGCGATATTTGCAAGTCCAAATCCAAGATAGTAACCAAACTGCTCAGCTACTCTCTTTGCAAGAGCATCTCCTGCTTCTACCGCATCCCATACATCTTTTGCAGTATGCTTTTTCTCATTCATGAGGGTCTGCTCATCCGGATTAGCTGCGATTTCTTTCTCAAGGAGACGTACGATACCTGTTGCAGAAGAAAACTGCTCAAGGCATCCATGATTACCGCAGTTACATGCTGCTGTTTCAGAAGGCTCTACGCAGATATGACCTATCTCTCCGCCTGCGCCTGTAGCACCACTGAGCATATTGCCATCCACGATGATACCACCGCCGACTCCTGTTCCGAGAGTTACCATTACA
>CAMVTN010000138.1 GCA_947170415.1 uncultured Lachnospiraceae bacterium
GATCGGGATATGTGATGAGAGACATAGTAAAAAGATTCGGGGAAGAGACGCAGAAAAGAATGATCAGCATGGATGAAGAACAGTTGCTGCAGATATGCGGGGATGTGGGGTGAGGACCCTTCAGGAGAAATCAAAGATTGTTTTGCAGCTTAAGAACGGGCATGGTGTTTTATCCCCTCTGACGGGGACTTACGGGTATCGGTTAACGCCGGTACCCCTTTTTTTGCTATGCTCGCGATTTGCTCCTAACAGAAGAAACACAAGATTTACTTCATCAGCAAGATGGTGTTTCGAAATCAAATACCGGCAAAAAAGACATTATCTTAGCCAGAATAGCTGTCTCCTGTCAGAGGACATTCAGAGCATATAAAGAGATCACCACACTGACGGATTCTCCTTTATGTCATAGGGGAACCGATCGGGTATTTTTGCTTTGCGTGGTTTTTGTGGATCTGACGGTGACGTTCTCTATAATGCAGCAATCCATTCTATTCTGTTTCAACGCTAAAATATGCGTCATCGGCTATTTGACAAAGAATCAATAAGAGAGATTAGTTCATTGGTTTCGAGGGCTCCCTCATATTGTTTGTAACCATCTGCATCAAAGCCTTTCACTATGATGTCACTATGTGCATCAAAAAAACCTTTACAGTTTTCGATGAAGTCAAAGCCAAGTAATGCAATATCCCGTTTATTCTCAAACACAAGGTAATAGTAGAAATCATGCAATACAGTGTTGCCTACAACTACATCCTTGGCATGTGACAGATATCCATAAAAAGGATCACCACTTGCAGAAATGAATCTTTCCTTGTGTTTAAGATGCTCCTCGCAGTAGTCTTTCATCTGTCTCAATGCCTCGTCGGAAATATCATCGTCAAATGACCGTATACTTTGCTCCGGTATCCCATTTGAGTGAGGGGGTGTATTTGCCTAAATTTACATGAACTTCGTAGACATTGCCTATTCTTTTCGCTGTAATATCTGCCTCAATCAATTGCAGTCACCCCTTCACTGATAATGCTCTTCATGTAAGTAGCGTTTTCCTCTTGGCGGGCCATCCTTGATAATTCCGGGAAATCTTCTGCATTATCGGAATAAGCTAATATCTCGTAATATCCGGGGCGCTGCATTCTTGCAACTGAAGCACGCCCAACATGCTCAGCCATCCAATCGGTACCGTTGGTCTGTATCGGATTGTCCATGCAAAATGTAATTGTATTCACCATAGAAGCCTCCTTTCATCTTCTCGTGTATGGAGTATAATACGGATCAGACAGGATTTGTAGGAGCAGAGTAAAATAAGCCCCTCCTGACGGGCTAAGGTTTTTCGGGTTCAAATTGTTCCCGTCAGTGGCCCTGACGGAGATGCTCCTCCTTCCTCTCTATGTCTTCCTCATATGGTTCTCATTTCGGGACCTCATCCCCGGGTGCAGATCAATAAGTAACGGTGTATGTAGTATCTGACAGAATACTATCACAGAACGGAATAAAAATGTTTAGCCAGATAGTTTAAAATCCACACAAAAGAAGACCGCCACAGGGCGGCATGACCCCCCCACAGACATCTTATATCCTTTCGGCTTTGATATCCTGTTAAACCAACAGCTTATCCTGGAACCTTCGCAAGCTGTCCGGATCAAATCCCACAGCTTCCAACAGAAGCTCCTGATTGGTGGCATAATTGGAATCGATATAATAGAAACCGGCGGCGATAACTTCGGGAACAACACCAAGGATCGTCTGTACACCCTCCTGCAATTCCGTTCCGTAGCCGTGTATCCGAAGATCCTCCTTCATTGATTCCACCAGCGCCATATACACTATGGCAGAAGCGTTATAATCGCGGATAATATCGGTCCTGTCACACCCCAGCGCATAGAGGATAAGCGCCGCAATGATGCCGGTTCTGTCCTTGCCGCTGGTACAGTGGAACAATACCGTTCCCTCTTCTTCAAGGATAAGCCTGAAAATGCGTCGGATCGCATTACGCGACTTTTGGTCAACCGATATATTGAAATACATCTGCCTTACTTCATCGATCCGTGCGTACTCGGACAAATACCATGCTCGCTCATTCTCTGTCACACTGTTCTTGTACAGCCCTTTGAGAAAGTCCATTCTATCCGTTTGAAACTCTTCTGAAAGAGGGATGTTTTCATATCGGACACCCGGTATCCTGACGTCCGGACTCTTTTCTACTTCCTCTGCAGTCCGAAGATCGATCACCAGCGTAAGTCCTGCAACATTTTTCAGATAATCCGCGTCCTGCTTCGTAAGATTTGAGAGTGCATCGCTGCGGATAACCCGTCCCTTACATACTTTTCTTCCTCTGTCGCCCAAATATCCGCCTAAGTAGCGGGCATTTTTTACTGAGCTGAGCGGCAAACCGTTCCGGCGGATCACTTCCATTGCCTCATCAAATTCGACATCTGTCAGCATTTCCGCGTATTGAACAGAGTCGTTACTATCTGCCCCCCTCTTTCTGATCTGCTCTTCCAGAATAAAATCAAATGCATTACAGCATATTTCTCTGATATCTCCGGGAATCTGATGACTTTCCTGATACTCCAGCAACAGGCGCAGACCCCTTATGATCGCATAATCTATATTCTGCCTCGCCACCCGGTACAGATACTGCATCGTGGCATAATTCGGTCTGGTAGGTTCTGCGAAATCCGAAAAATAAATGATCTTCTCAAGTATAGACATATCAGGCCTTGCAGCTACGTGGTATCTTATGGCGTTCAGGGCATCCTTGTCTTCCAATCCAAATTCGTGCTCCGCAATAATCGCGCCTATCTCGGCATGCAGGTTCTCCGGATAGCGGATACTGAAATCACCTATCTTATGTCCGTATTTTTCCGCAACGGCATACATTTCCTCCGTGCTCATGTCCTTTGCTACATCGTGCAGCATGGCCGTCTGCCAGGCAAGATCCCTGTCCACTTCGTAACAGTCGGCAAGTGATACCGCCATATCTGCCATACTGAGGGTATGACGGTATCTTTCCTCCGATTCAAAGCCCTTGACCTTTTCTATCAGTTCTTTTTTATTCATGTTCTTTTCCCGATGTCTCCTTAAAAAGCAGGAAATTACAGTGGGAGGGATAGACCTTGAAGCCAAGGATTTTAAGACTTTCAGCCAAAAATCTTCTCTCTTTTTCGATTAAGGGATTTGCCTTTGTCTCGTAGGAAAGGTTTTTAAGGCAGTATCTTGCGGCTTCCCATGCGAAGGTTGAGATATTCCATTCGGGAAGATTTCTCCTTACCTTATCCGCGGTTTCCTCACAGGATGCGGCAATATATCCGATCCTGACTCCCGGGATCGAAAAGGTCTTTGTAAAGGAACGAAGGACAGTGACATATCTTTTTCCCGAAAGCCTTTTCAAATAAGACTCGCTGTCATCCCGTCCCGTAAACGGGAGAAAGCATTCGTCCATCACCAGCTCAGTCTTTGTTTTTTCGCAGACAGAAATAATATCAGAAAGGAGGCTGCTCTCGATCACGGCGCCGTTTGGGTTATTGGGATTTGTGAGAAAAATGATCCCGGGGCGCTCCTTTTCTATGACGTCGATGATCCCGCAATCCAACAAAAAACCGTTTTCTTCCTTCAGCCTGTAAAAAACGATCTCACAATCCTCGCAGCCGTTCTTCAAGGCATAGATATATCCCGTAAAGCAGGGGACAGGCAAAAGCGCCTTTTTCGCAGAAAGTCCCTTTGAAAGCGCCATTATGAGCTCAGAGGCGCCGCCACCAAAGATTATGCATTGGGGTGGGATATTAAAAATCTCCCCCGCCATTTTGGAAAGGCTGCGGCTTTGAGGCTCAGGATATCTGTCAGCCTTTGATACCGAGGAAATAAGCGCATCACGAAGCCCCTCCGGCATGCCCAGAGGATTGAGACTCACTGAAAGATCAAGATCAATTTCCCTGTCATAAATATTGCCGCCGTGCACAAAAGATAACATAATAACTCCGAAATAAACATCAATCTGTTTGTAAGCCCTATGTCACCGGGCTTTGCCGGCCTTATATATCTTTTCTGTGAGGGCTCTATCAGTAATGCAATACTGTCTTGATTATTTTTACTTTGTGGACCCGGTAACGATGACCGAAGGGCCGGTCAAATTATGGGGAATCTGGGAAACCATATATCTCCGGGTTTTGAGGAATCAGATACCATACCGTTCTTTTAGAACACGAGGTATGTCCCGCTTTTGGTATATGACATTCTGAACGGATACTATTTCTTCATCCTCGATCAGGATGTAAAGCACTGCAAAGCTTTTGGCGTTCATCCGTCGCTGACCACGAGAATGCCAGGGCTCCTCGTCTACGAGGCGAAAGTGCTTGGCTCTCGTAGAAAGGGTTTCAATCTCTTCCCGGATGTCGCGTAGATACCTGACTGCTATCTCCGGTTCGTGTAGCTTAAAGGCAATGTAGTCACCAATCTCTTCGAGATCGGCTTCTGCATCAGGAGTGATGATCACCTCGTACTCAGGCATTGACATATTTCCTTTCGAGGCGGTCGAACACTTCTTTTATCGGAGTACCCTCGCGGCGGAGCACTTGCTGGTAGCTGTGTTCCAGTTTGGCGTTCAGCTCTTCATCGGTATATCCGAAGTTGTCATTTCCCTGACGGATAGTGAGGGAAAATGGGATTCCTCCCTTGTCAATAATCTGCCGGTAGAGGGACCCTATGACGATTGATACGGGGAGACCGAGTTGGTCGAGGATTTCCTCTGCCTGAACTTTCACATCTTCTTCGATGCGACAGCTTACTGTAGCGCTTTTATTAGCCATAATTTTGTACCACCTTTCGACGATCATTATACCGTAGAGTAGTGCAGACAGCAATACAAAAAGCAGCCTTCGACGGAAATTTCCATGGCAAAAAGAAAGAACTCTGGGCCCCTCGTTTTACACAGCGGGTCGAGTTCTTCTTGATCACTATAATGAGTTCTTCTTAAGTATTTGTCAAGGTAGTTTTCGGGGTACTGTACACTATCATTCACTTACCGGCAGGATTTGCAAGACCCTTAAGGAGTTTGTTTACGATCTCCTCAGCCGACATCCCCTGACGCTGCAGAGCTGTAATTGCAGACAGTGTGTCGTCGTTTGCTTCCTGTCTTCCCTCATCGATCTAGTCGGAGTTCCTGGTCTTTGCGCCACATTCTTCGGCTTGGGCTTCGCCCTCGGTCAGCGTCTTGCAGAAAAGAAACAGCGTTGAGA
>CAMVTN010000139.1 GCA_947170415.1 uncultured Lachnospiraceae bacterium
CACTCTCACCGGAGGAGATCATGTCATCGATAACGAGAACATCCTTGCCCTCAACGGAAGAACCAAGGAATTCGTGAGCAATGATAGGATTCTTACCGTCTACGATCTCTGTATAATCACGACGCTTATAGAACATACCCATATCAAGACCAAGTACGTTAGCGAGATAAATAGCACGCTTCATACCGCCTTCATCCGGGCTGATAACCATCATGTGCTCTGCGTCGATCTTGAGGTCATCTACATTGTAAAGAAGACCCTTCATAAACTGATAAGCAGGCTGGATGGTCTCAAAACCATGAAGAGGAATGGAATTCTGTACACGGGCATCATGTGCATCAAATGTGATGATGTTATCAACACCCATAGCAACCAGTTCCTGAAGTGCGATAGCACAGTCGAGAGATTCACGGGAATTTCTCTTATGCTGACGACCTTCATAAAGGAAGGGCATGATCACAGTGATACGACGGGCTTTACCGCCTACTGCTGCGATGATACGCTTCAGATCCTGATAATGATCATCAGGGGACATGTGGTTTTCTCTGCCGCAGAGCTTGTAAGTCATGCTGTAATTGCAAATATCGCAGAGAAGGAAAAGATCCATACCACGGATGGACTCATTGATGGTTCCCTTTGCTTCGCCTGTACCGAAACGGGCGATGGAAGCCTTGATCATGTAGGAATCACGCTGATAGCCGGCAAAAGCAAGGCTGTTCTTGTGTTCATTCTCACGCTCTGTGCGCCAGTCAACAAGGTATTTGTCAACTAATCCGGAGAGATTTCTGCATCCTTCGAGCGGAATTACACCAAGTTTACCAACCGGGATACTATCAAGCTTACGCTTACCTTCATGCACTGCCATTCCTAAAATTCCTCACTTTCTGTGAAACAAAAAAGTTGTTGTGTATGGGATCAGAGGCCAGTTTATCTGAGCCGGAGATCCTCCCCTTTAAACCTATACAGATTATACCCGCTAAGAATTCTGGAAAACGAACGTTCCGAGTAATCCTCCTTAAGTCTGGACAGATCCAGATTACTGGAAATGATCGTGGAGCGCCTTCTAAGATTTCTTTCATTCAGGATTAGAAACAGTTCGGATCTTACAAAAGAATTAACTGTTTCGGTGCCGAGATCATCTATGATCAGGAGATCTGCATCGAAAATATTCTTGTAAAATTCATTGTCTTCGGCTGTTTCGTTGTTTTGATTGAAAGTATGATCTGCAAGCGCACGAAAAAGCCGGAAGGCAGAAAAATATACCACACTGTATCCCTTATCCAGTACTGCTTTTGCAATACAATTAGAAAGGAACGTTTTTCCACTCCCGACGTTTCCTAAGAATAACATATTGGTATATGTGTTGGCAAATGTTTTTACGAACTCACGGGCGTCATTATACGCTTTTTCCATGTCCGGACGAACATTGTCCGAAAAAAGATCCATTCTGCATGCTGAAAAGTTCTCTTTATCGAGAACCTCAATGAGGTTTGACTGGGCATACATGGCATTAATGAGCTTCTGTCTCAAACAGTGACATTTCTCAGAACCAATGTAGCCGGTATCCTTGCAGTCAGGACAGTTATAGATGGGAGAGAGCCAGTTTTCGGGGTAACCGAAAGAACGGAGCAGCTCTGCTTTTTTTTCTGAAAGAGCACCTATTTTTTCACGAAGAACAGCAATAGCGGAATCATCACCCTTGATATAACGTTCGGCAGACTCGGTAGCTGCATCCGCGATCTCTTTTTCAAGTTCCTGAAATCCGGGTACTTCGCGTCTTATCGCTTCTTTACGCTCGGTAAGGATTTTTGCGTTTTTTGTGCGGACAGACTCGTATCCGCTCATTATTTCGTTAAAACGGCGGTCAGACAGTGCCATAGATTTTCTCCACTTTCTCAGTTCTTAGCAAATCTCTTTTCCAGATCATCATAATCGTAGCTGCGCTCTTCAAAGTTCTTGAACTTATCCTTTCGGTCAGGAACAGCAGCTCTTTCGCGGTTTGCAGGAGCAGAGCTCTTTGCGTGATCTGCATCGAGAGCATCGAGATCAGACTTCTTTCTGACATGCTTTGCTTTCCAGTTCTTCATGATACTGTCAGCATAGCTGAAGCTTGGCTTTGCAATGGAACGCATTGTACGGTTTACAGCCTCGATGATGAGATCCATGTCAAATCCGTACTCGTCTTTCCAACGCTTTATAAAATCGATCTCTGTCTGTACAGGATTTCTTCCGTTAAGTCCGAAAGCACGGAGTACTGTGTAGTAGTCCTTACGAAAGGTGCTGGTAGCTGCGCGTGCTGCACTTACGTCATGAATGCCCTGCTCATCCCATGCGATCGCGGTAGCTTCGATATAGCGCATGCTTCTGTGGCCTGCATTTACGCAGTACTCAACCAGATATTCGATGAGATCCACATTGAAGCTAAGCTTGTCGTAGATAAAAAGAATAGTGCTGATATCAGACATGCTCATAGGACGTCCAATATACTGTTCGGTCATAAAGAGCAGACCCTGAATATCTTCACGGCTTTTAAATTCATCAAGCTTATCTGCAGAGTAGAAAGGACGGGTGCCCTTTTTATCTTCCTGCGGAGCGGAAGGAACTTCAGGAGCAGCGGGCTTTTCTTCTTTAACCACAGGCTTTACTGGGGATATATTTGTTTTTGCGGTGCTCTTAACTTTGTTAAGGCATATACCGCGGATATTTTTTTCGGAATCATATTCGATAGAAAGAAGACCCTGACGATCCCAATACTGAAGGGCTCTGAGAATATCGCCTTCTGTGAAATTGAAACGGTCGGCAAGGGTAGAAACGGAAATTTCCAGATCACCGGCGGCTGCACGGAGCAGATACAGATAGATCTTTATCTGTGCTTCGTTTGCCTCGGTCATGAACTGATCGATAAAGATGTTTGAAACTAATGTGGATCCTGTGTTGCTCTTTTCGTATAATGCAATGCTGCTCATAGTACCGCCTTCAAAAACTGGATTTCTGATGTACTTCTTTCTTCAATCTGTGGCATCAGGTCAGAGCGATTATAGCATAAGAAATTAACAATTTTCAATGAGGAAACACGCGCAAACCCGCATAAAATGGGCGTTTGCGGAGTTTTGTGGATAATGTGGATATCGTGGATTACTCATCTGAACGCCGAAATTAAGGGAAAAAGAAATCCACACCTTTTTGTGGAGAGTTTTTCACAAAAAGAT
Source organism: uncultured Lachnospiraceae bacterium (assembly GCA_947170415.1). Lineage (GTDB taxonomy): Bacteria > Bacillota > Clostridia > Lachnospirales > Lachnospiraceae > NK4A144. The sequence continues at coordinate 3,210 of CAMVTN010000139.1, forward strand.
GTGGACAATGTGGATAACTTATTCACAAAGGAGGTCTGTGCCTACTTTATACACATCTCCGGCTCCCATAGTTATCAACAGGTCACCGTTGATACAATGTTCATGAATAAATTTTTCAATTTCTTCAAAAGAGCCGAAATAATAGGCATTTCCGCCGATTTTGTTGATTTCGTCCGCGAGAGTTTTGGAGCTGATACCAAGTGTATCTGTTTCACGAGCTGCGTAAATATCAGCAAGGATCACATTTTCTGCATGAGTGAGAGCCTCTGCAAACTCGGGAAGGAGTGCCTTGGTCCTGGTATAAGTATGAGGCTGGAATACGCACCAAAGTGTCTTGTGCGGATAGTGAGCGGCAGCTTCCAGTGTGGCCTTGATCTCTGTAGGATGATGAGCATAGTCATCGATCACTGTAATTCCGTTGAATTCACCCTTTTTCTCAAAACGACGCTCTGTACCGTGAAATTCGGAAAGGGCTTTGAGAGCCGGTGCCATGTCGATACCCAGGATATGAGCAGCGGCTGCTGCAGCACATGCGTTGCCAACATTATGTTCACCGGGAACATGGAGAGATACTCTTCCTATTTCCTCGCCATTATGATTGAGCGTGAAAGAAGGGTGAGCAAATTCATCATATGAAATATCAGTAGGATACCAGTCAGAACTGCTGTCCATGCCGAAAGTCACGATATTGCAGGAAAGTCCGTCGGTTATAGTCTTAAAACCGGCATCCTGTCCGTTCATTATAAGTGTGCCGTCCGATGGAAGGAGAGCTGCGAATCGACGGAAGGACTGACGGATGTCATCAAGATCCTTAAAGAAATCAAGGTGATCCGCATCGACATTTAGGATAATTCCGATCTTGGGGAAGAAACTCAGAAAGCTGTTTGTATATTCACATGCCTCTGTTACAAAATAACGGTCGCCTCCCACACGGAAATTGCCGTTTATGGAGTGAAGCATACCGCCTACGGAGATAGTAGGATCGGCGTCAGCTTTAAGGAGGATCTCGGAAAGCATGGAGGTAGTTGTTGTCTTACCATGAGTTCCGGCTACTGCTACAGGAAGTTCATAATGCTGCATAACCTGTCCCAGAAGTTCTGCACGGGTAAGAACAGGGAGGTTTCTCCTGCGAACTTCAGCAAGTTCCGGGTTGCCTTCGCGGATAGCGGCAGTCATGACAACGAGGTCGATGCCGTCGGTGATATTTTCAGCAGCCTGAGGATAATGAATATCAGCTCCGAGAGAAGAAAGCATACGAGTGAGATCGCCTTCTTTCATATCAGAACCGGAAACAGTAAATCCCTTAGACAGCAGCAGTTCAGCGAGACCGCTCATGCTGATACCGCCACTACCGATGAAATGAATGTGAATCTTCTTATTAAAATCTATCTGATACATATGTACTCCATTTTTTTGATTATATTCATTGCTGATGACACGAATTGCTTCGCTGCTGATTCAGCAACTCTGCATACATTCTCATCCATTATATGACTTCTTATATAAAACGCAACAATGAGAACGGGGTTAAATAATTCGGAAATTGACGTGGATTCTAGGATAAGATTTGTGCAAAAATGTAATCTGTATACAAAAACGATCAACATAATATGATCGATTGGTGATAAAAATGATGAAAAAGTTACAAAATAATTAAATTTATTTGTAAAAAACATCCCAAACGGCAATTTGAAATGCTATAATGAAAGCACGCTGTAACACTGAAGAATTCGTGTTGCTGTAAAAGTGTTTGCAATTTGGAGCATAAAGGGACACGAACAGAGGGGTTTATACGGCTAAGACAGAGGATTTCAGAGGAAACGGTCCGGGCAAACGGATACGCGGGTGAAATCTGACAAACAAACAGGATGAGGTGATGCGTATGATCAAGAAGGAGATGATCGCCATGCTTCTCGCGGGAGGACAGGGAAGCAGACTAGGCGTTCTGACGACACACATGGCAAAACCG
>CAMVTN010000140.1 GCA_947170415.1 uncultured Lachnospiraceae bacterium
TGCTGCATCCGGCTCCTGGTCTTCAACAACATTCAGATCTATTCCCATTTCATCCAGTGCTTCTTTTACTTCCTTATACTCACAAAGATTAATGAGATTATTTCCAAGTGCACGTCCCATCAGGAATTCCATTGAAAGATAGTAGACCGTCTTCGGATCTTCTTTCTCATATACTTCCTGAGTCTCCATCCACTTCTCAATGATCGTGTCCTTTACTGCGTAGCAGACAGCCTGAAACAGCTGCTGTTCATCTGCCTCTCGTACTGTTTTACGATAAAGCATTCTCAGATTGGACTCGATAGTTTCTTTGAACTTTGCCTTGTCGAATTTCGGTTTGCTTACCATATCAAACCCCCTGATTTTTCGGCATCTGCCGCCCTACCGGCATCTGCAATCCTGTGTCTACATGTTGCCCGCGGTACCGTACTCCCCAGTAACAGTATCGCGGGGGTAAAGCTCACTTCTTATTTAGTTTTCATACCTTGCTGACACCGAGTGTTACGTGCTCATCGTTGATATCCCATTCCTTGGTATATCCTGATGCGCCGGCGAGGTCGATAGCATCTGCCATGGTCTCACCCTTAACTATATCGGCATTATTAATGAGGTATTTCTCAAGCTTGTCATTTCCGCTCATGGAAATAACGATCTTGTCCATAACCTCAAATCCTGCTTCTTTACGCATAGTCTGGATCTTGCTGATAAGCTCACGTACGTAGCCTTCCTCAAGAAGCTCAGGTGTGAGGTTTGTGTCGAGAACGACTGTCATATTTGCATCGCTCTGCTCTACAAAACCTTCTTTGTTGCTCATTTCGATAAGCAGGTCTTCTTCTGATAATACAACGTCTGTTCCATCAAAGTCAAACTTGAGAGAACCCTCTGCCTTAAGTGTATCCATTGCGGCATTTCCATCCAGAGCGGAAAGTGCTTCCTTTATCTTTCCAAGAACTTTTCCGTACTTAGGTCCTACAGTTCTGAGCTGAGGCTTGAAGGTATAGGTTGTAAATGCTCTTACGTCATCAGAGAACTGAACTTCCTTTACATTAAGCTCATCTGCGATGATGTCACGATAGAAATCAGATACAGCTGCAGCCTTTACATACATATTTCCGATCGGCTGACGGTTCTTGATACCGCTTTCATTTCTGGCTGCACGGCCAAGAACAACGATATCCTGAACTTCTTCCATATCTTTCTCAAGCTCTGTGTTGATGAACTTCTCATCAGCAACCGGATAATCGCAAAGGTGGATTGATTCCGGAGCTTCCTTATTTACAGAAAGAACAAGGTTCTGATAAATCTGCTCTGTCATGAACGGGATCATCGGAGCCGCTGCCTTACTGATAGTAACGAGGCAGGTGTAAAGGGTCATGTATGCGTTGATCTTATCCTGCTCCATTCCCTTTGCCCAGAATCTCTTACGGCATCTTCTTACATACCAGTTACTAAGCTCATCTACAAACTGCTGGAGAGTCTTAGCTGCCTCTGTGATCCTGTACTTATCGAGATAAGAATCCGTAGTCTTTACCGTACTCTGGAGACGGGACAGGATCCACTGATCCATTACGCTCAGGCTGTCCTTATCCAGATTGTGTCTGGAAGCGTCAAATTCATCGATATTTGCGTACAGTACATAGAATGCGTATGTATTCCAGAGAGTTCCCATGAACTTTCTCTGACCTTCCATAACTGCTCTGTCATGGAAACGGTTAGGAAGCCACGGTGCACTGTTTACATAGAAATACCAGCGGATCGCATCTGCACCAAACTTATCCAGAGCCTCAAAAGGATCTACCGCATTTCCCTTGGACTTACTCATCTTATTTCCGTCTTCATCAAGAACGAGACCAAGTACGATTACATTCTTGTATGCCGGACGGTTAAAGAGCAGTGTAGACTCAGCGTGAAGTGAGTAGAACCATCCACGTGTCTGGTCAACAGCCTCGGAAATAAATGCTGCCGGGAACTGCTGCTCGAATGTCTCCTTATTTTCAAAAGGATAATGATGCTGTGCAAAAGGCATTGCTCCTGAATCGAACCAGCAGTCAATAACTTCCGGTACTCTCTTCATTGTGCCGCCGCACTTCTCACACTTGCAGGTGATCTCATCGATGAACGGACGGTGAAGCTCTACTGTCTTTGCCTTTTCATTTCCGGACAGTCTGTAAAGCTCTTCTCTGGAACCGATGGAAAGTCTCTCTCCGCAGTCCGGGCACTCCCAGATATTCAGCGGAGTTCCCCAATAACGGTTACGGGATACAGCCCAGTCCTGGATATTTCTGATCCACTCGCCGAAACGTCCTGTTCCGATAGTCTGCGGGATCCAGTTGATCTCCTCGTTGTTCTTTACGAGGTCATCACGAACCTCTGTCATCTTGATGAACCATGACTCACGAGCATAGTAGATGAGCGGAGTATCACATCTCCAGCAGAAAGGATAATCATGCTCAAACTTCGGTGCTGAGAAGAGAAGTCCGCGTGCATCGAGGTCCTTCAGTACTTCCGGATCTGCATCCTTTACAAAAAGACCGTCAAACGGTGTCTCAGGCTTCATGCATCCCTTGTCATCTACGAACTGTACAAGAGGCATATCGTACTTACGGCCTACACGGGCATCATCTTCACCAAATGCAGGAGCGATATGTACGACACCGGTACCGTCTTCCATAGTTACGTAGTCATCAACTACTACGAAATGAGCCTTTTTGTGCTGCTTTTCAGACTCTTTTGCTGCACAGTCAAAGAGGGGCTCATATTCCATGCGCTCCATGCTCTTTCCGTCAAACTCCTCGAGGATCTCATAAGGAGCTGTCGGTGCATCCTCTCCGCCGAGAACCTTCTCACAAAGAGCCTTTGCAAGGTAATATGTGTAGCCGTCAGCTGTCTTTACCTTTACGTACTTCTCCTCCGGATTTACGCAGAGTGCAACGTTACTCGGAAGTGTCCAGGGTGTGGTTGTCCATGCGAGGATATACTCGTCCTTATCCTTTACCTTGAATCGTGCGATCGCTGAACGCTCTTTTACTGCCTTATAGCCCTGAGCTACCTCATGGCTGGAAAGCGGAGTACCGCAGCGAGGGCAGTAAGGAACTACCTTGAATCCCTTGTAAAGAAGACCCTTATTCCAGATCTCATTAAGAGCCCACCACTCAGACTCGATATAGTTATCCTCGTATGTTACATAAGGATGCTCCATGTCAGCCCAGAAACCAACCTGGTCGGAGAACTTCTCCCACATTCCCTTGTACTTCCATACAGATTCCTTACACTCTTTGATGAAAGGCTCAAGACCATACTTCTCGATCTGTTCCTTTCCGTCGAGGCCAAGCTTTTTCTCTACTTCAAGCTCAACAGGAAGACCGTGTGTATCCCAGCCGGCCTTTCTCGGTACATAGTATCCCTTCATTGTACGGTATCTCGGGATCATATCCTTGATAACACGAGTGAGAACGTGTCCGATATGCGGCTTACCGTTTGCTGTCGGCGGTCCATCATAGAATGTGTATGTTTCACACTTTTTTCTTGTGTCCATGGACTTCTGGAATACGTCATGATCTTTCCAAAATTTCTCGATCGTCTTCTCACGCTCCACAAAGTTCATGTCTGTATTTACTTTACTGTAGACTGACATTTGTTTTTGCTCCTTTCAAATGTTCCTAAAAAATAGTAAAAGGGTCCTCTTCCTATGCCTATAGGACGGGGACCCTTGTGTTCTTTCCGTTATACCACCTATATGCACCGTGACTGCACAATTTCCAGCCGGTCTCCCGACTATTGGTTACGGTTCACTCGCTTTCAGCTCGCTCACGTAACTAATATTGAATATTCATACATCATGCACCATTCCTGTAACGGGGAATGCAACCGGATTGACTTAATGAGTTTCGTGAAGCGTTTCCGCACCACTACGCCGTTCAGAGTCACAGCTCGGAAGTGATATCTTCGTCATAGCCTTTAACAGATTGCTGTGTGAAACTCACACAGATGGGTTTATTATATTCAATTGTACCGCTTTGTGTCAATGATGAGATAATCAGATTGCGCAGGAACCTTCAATATTTTTTCCTGTGAAAGTTATCACACCATCACTATAGGTATAATCTTTTTTATACTTTGCTACATAAGGCTTAGGAGCATTTGTTGTTATTATCACTTTCTTGAGCTTTCCATCTTTAACAACGGTTTTAACTACCGCTTTGGCGTTTGAATCGGTGACTTTCAGACTTTTAATCGTAAATTTAAGTCCCGAAGTTCCTTTAGTAAGCTTCTTAATGCCCTTATTAAAGTTTTTATCAGCGCTTTCAGTTTTAAGGATCTGTATATAATTATTTCCTTTTTTCGTTACTACCTTTATGCTGGTCGCTTTATAAGCTGTTCCGTTCCAATTGATAGTAATATCTCCGAATACTGCATTTATCGCTTTTTCATTCGTGAATTTCTTTGCATTTCCCCAAAATGTAGTTTCATTATTAAAGGAAATCATATACTCACCACGATTTTCACTTACAGCACTCGCTTCATTATTTTCCCCAGTTCCTCTTTCCATACTTATAAAGTAAGGCAGATTCTCGGCATCCTGATATCCCCACCAGCTATCAGGGATCACTTTGATGTAATGAATTCCCTCACTAAGTTTTAATGTATCACTCAGGGTATCACCGCTTTTTGTTGCTGAAAATGACAATTCCTCACTCTGATATTTATCCAAAAGAGCTACCTTCCATCCATAGCTCCTATCCCCATTTTCATGATGAAGACGAACAGTATAAAGCCCATCCGCAGGTATCGTTACTTTATAATAATCTACTTCGCATCTTTCCCATATTGTTCCCTGTCTCTGTTTACCTATATCAAGGATATTGGCTGTATCAGGCGTATCATTTATCTCTGTTTCGTAATTTTTATCGCTTATGTAATTTATCTTTATACTATATTCTCCGTGGGGGAAAGAATAGTATTGCGCTCTCCAAAATTTAATATAGCATCCTTTGCGCTTCTGTTAGGACGATAGCCATAGCTTCCGTCCGCAAACAGTGGTTCATATATTGGCACTAACTGTTGAGTTATTGCCTGCTGAAGTGTTCGGTCTATCACGGTGGGTATGCCAAGCTTGCGCACACCACCATCTG
>CAMVTN010000141.1 GCA_947170415.1 uncultured Lachnospiraceae bacterium
CGGTTCAGAATCGTTAAAAAACGGCGATTCCGTAAAAATATGGTTTTCCGATGAAACCTTTGAAAAATTCATGGCTGATGCAGGCCGAAAGACAGGCCCTGCTATAAAAATACCTAAAGAAGCACTTACCCGTTTCAAAAAGTCCATCATCTACGAAGACAGAAATATCGCTATCGTGAACAAATCAGCGAATCTCTTGTCTCAGTCTGACGACTCCGGTGAGGTATCCCTTAATGATGAATTGCGGGCCTATTACAGTGATCTCACAAAAATGCAGACATTCAAGCCATCCATCTGCAATCGTCTTGACCGTAACACCAGCGGACTTGTTCTCTGCGGACTCACTACAAAGGGACTTCAGCAGATGAATGCCGTGTTAAAAGATCGTTCGATCCATAAGTATTACACAACGATAGTTTACGGAAAAGTTACTGAACCAATGAATTTACACGGTTTTCTCACCAAAGATCACAAAACAAATGAGGTTCGTGTAACAGATAGTAAAATATCCGAAGATTCTGTACCGATCGAGACAGATCTGACACCTGTATCATCAATAAAGATCGATGGAACAGATCTCACGGTTTTGGAAATACTTTTGGTAACAGGACGTTCCCATCAGATAAGAGCGCATCTCACCTCCATCGGCCATCCGATAATCGGTGATCCAAAGTACTTCACACCTGAGAGTAGATCCTTTTCCGATAAGCAAAAGGTTAAAAGGCAGCTCTTACATTCTACGAGAGTAAAGATGCCAAAGATCAGTGGAGATTTATCAATGCTTTCAGGAAAAGAATTTGAAGCACCGCTGCCGGAAGATATGAATAAGCTGCTAAAATACAGGGTTAAGTAATAATAATTTGACAGAGGCAAAAGTACATTTGACCCATATACCATAATACGGTTGACATAACCTGATTATGTTAACCAAACTCGTGTTATTAGAAAAAATAGCATTAAAGCGCTAATAAACAATATGGTCATCTGATCAACACATAGACAGGAAAGCATAATTAATATATGTCAGCATGGAAAACAAGAGGACTTCGAGGCTCAGGTCTCGAAGAACTCATTAACTACACAAATGAAAAATATCTGGAGAGTCATCTTGCTCTGATCCAGAAAATACCGACACCGATAACACCGATTGAATTTGATAAATCCAGTCGAACAATTAAACTTGCCTATTTTGAACAGAAAAGTACGGTTGATTACATCGGCGCAGTACAGGGGATTCCTGTGTGTTTTGACGCCAAAGAATGCGCCGTTGACACATTTACGTTAAGAAATATTCATGAACATCAGGTCCGCTTTATGGAAGAATTTGAAAGGCAGGGCGGTATAGCCTTCTTTCTTATCCAGTACACAAAGAAGGATCTTTTTTATTACCTGACATTCAGAAAACTTCATGAATTTTGGAAGCGATGGGAGGACGGCGGCAGGCGATCATTTCGCTTTGAAGAAATAGACGAGAAGTATATCATCCACCCCGAGGCCGGAGTACCGATTCCCTACCTAAACGCGCTTCAGACCGATTTATCTGAAAGATAGGTGTAATTGCCGGCAAAATCCGTTACGTGAGCGAGATGAAAGCGAGTTACAGTTCAGAGGTAGCAGGAAGCGCTACGCCGCTGACTGCGTAAGAAAGTGAAGTGGGTGTGAGCGCATTTTTCGCCGCAGGCGAACTCTCATAAATGCGCGAAGTCGTTACTGGAACGAGCTGATAGCGAGTGAACAGTAACGAAAGCGAGCGAACCGTAACAGATAGTAAAACACTTGACAGGAAAGACAGCAACTTAGTATAATTCTTTTATCGTGCTACCATGATAGCACTTCACAGCATTAAAGCGAATATAGAAAGGACTACTATGGATAACAGACTTCTGCATACTCCTGAGGGAGTCCGTGATATTTACGGTGATGAACTTCAAAAGAAATTAAAGCTCGAAAGAATTTTACATAAAAAAGTTGCTTCTTTCGGTTATCACGATATTGAAACCCCTTCTTTTGAGTATTTTGATATATTTTCACGCGAGATCGGTACAACGCCCTCTCGTGAGATCTATAAGTTTTTCGACAGCGAGAACAATACTCTGGCTCTCAGACCGGACTTTACTCCGGGAGTTGCCAGAGCAACAAATAAATACTTTATGGAGGATATCCACCCGATCCGTTTATGCTATATGGGAAACACTTTCTCAAACCGTTCGGATCTGCAGGGCAAGCTCAAGGAAGTAACAGAGCTCGGTGTGGAATACATGCGTGAACCATCTGTGGATGCTGACGCAGAGATGATCGATATGACCGTTGAATTGTTAAAAACCGCGGGACTCGACGAATTTCAGATCTGCATCGGTACAGTAGAGTATTTCCGTGGTCTCTGTGAAGCTGCAGGACTTGACCGTGAGACAGAAGAGGCTCTTTCAGATCACATCCGAAATAAAAACTATTTTGGTATCCAGGATGTATTAAATGACGTAAAGATGCCTGCAGATATCAAGAAAACACTCACATCATTTTCTGATTACTTCGGTAACGTTGATGTACTCGATGAAGCTGCAGAGAGAGTAAAGAAAGTTCCTCGCTCTCTGGCAGCGATAGACCGTCTGAAAGCTCTCTACGAAAAGCTTAAGATATACGGAGTTCAGAATTATCTGACCTTTGATCTTGGAATGATCTCACAGCATGACTACTATACGGGAATTCTTTTCCAGGCATATACCTTTGGAACAGGAGAGCCTATCGTACGCGGAGGCCGTTATGATAATCTCCTCGGCAGATTCGGAAAGCCCGGTGCAGCTGTCGGATTTACGTTAGTCGTAGATCAGCTCTTAAATACGCTGAATCAGCAGCATATCGTCATCGACAGAGATTGCAATAATGCTCTTGTAGTCTATGACAGTGACTCTTTTGAAGCAGCAGTACGTGAATCCGGCTCCCTGAGACTCGATGGCGTCCATGCAGAGATGATCCTTAATTCTTCTGATATGACACAGGAGTCCATCAATGCTTACGCTCAGGAGATTCATGCAGCTAAAATATACAGAATACGCGGTGGCAAGACGGAGGTACAGAAAATATGAGATATCTGACATTTGCTCTTACCAAGGGCCGTCTTGCAGACAAGACTCTGGAGGCTCTTGAAAAAATCGGCATCGGCTGTGAAGAGATGCATGATAAAACATCAAGAAAACTGATTTTTGTAAACGAAGAGAAAAAGCTGAAATTTTTCCTGGCAAAAGGTCCCGACGTACCTACATATGTAGAGCACGGTGCCGCTGACATCGGTGTTACAGGCAAGGACATCATCATGGAAGAAAACAGGCAGATCTACGAAGTTCTGGACCTGGGATTCGGAAAATGCCGTATGTGCGTATGTGGACCCGCAGAGGCAGGAAGTCTCCTGAAGCATCAGGAAATGATAAAGGTCGCAAGTAAATATCCGCGCATTGCAAGAGATTATTTCCACAATAAAAAACATCAAACTGTCGACATCATAAAACTTAACGGTTCGATCGAGCTCGCACCGATCGTAGGTCTCACAGATGTGATCGTTGATATCGTAGAAACCGGAACAACACTCAAAGAAAACGGTCTTCAGGTTTTAGAAGAAGTGTGTCCTCTTTCTGCAAGAATGGTAGTAAATCAGGTCTCAATGCGTATGGAAGCAGAGCGTATACGCTGGATCATAAATGAATTAAAGAAGAATCTAAACTAGGAAAGAGAGAATAGACATTCATGAGAATCGTAAACCTGACAGAGGAAACAAAAAAGGATCTTCTCGGAAGCCTGCTTAAAAGAAGTCCTTCAAGTTATCCCGAATTTGAAAAGACCGTAGCGGATATTTTGGAAAATGTCCGTGAAAACGGAGATAAAGCAATCTTTGAATACGCACAAAAATTTGATCACTGCGAGCTGGATCCTGCTTCTCTGAAAGTTACTGAAAGCGAGATAGAAGAAGCGTGCAGGGAAGTAGGCGATGAACTGCTCGGCATCATGCAGAGATCAATGGACAATATCAGATCCTACCATGAATGTCAGAAAAGGCAGAGCTTTTTCACCACACGTCCTGACGGCGTGATCCTGGGGCAGCGTATCACTCCTATAGAAACCGTAGGTGTATATGTCCCAGGCGGAAAGGCCGTATACCCGAGTTCCGTACTTATGAATGTCGTTCCTGCCATCGTTGCGGGAGTACCTCGTATAATCATGTGTACTCCATGTAAAGCCGATGGAAAAGTAAATCCTCAGGTTCTGGCTGCCGCAAAACTTCTCGGAATAACTGAGATTTTCAAGACAGGCGGTGCTCAGGCGATCGGTGCCATGGCTTACGGTACAGAATCTGTTCCAAAAGTCGATAAAATAGTTGGACCCGGTAATATTTTTGTAGCGCTTGCAAAACGTGCAGTTTATGGTCACGTAAGTATTGATTCTATCGCCGGTCCGTCCGAAATAATGGTGTTAGCAGATGAAACTGCAAATCCGCGTTTCGTAGCAGCTGACCTTCTGAGTCAGGCAGAACACGACGAGATGGCTTCTGCTATCCTGGTTACCACCTCCCGTGAGATCGCTGAAAAAGTATCTGAAGAGATCGATAAATTCATACCGACTCTCTCAAGGAGCGAGATCATACAGAAATCCCTTGATAACTACGGATACGCACTTGTAGCTGAAAATATGGATGACGCCATCGATGCAGTAAATGATATTGCTTCAGAGCACCTCGAGCTCGTAACTGCCGATCCATGGAACACGATGACAAAGGTAAAAAATGCCGGAGCTATATTTGTCGGGCCTTATTCATCAGAACCTCTCGGTGATTATTTTGCAGGTCCTGATCACGTACTTCCCACTAACGGTACGGCAAAGTTTTTCTCACCGCTTTCAGTAGATGACTTTATCAAGAAGTCCTCTGTGATCTCATACTCAAGAGAAGCGCTGGCAAAAGTTCACGAAGATATCGAAGCATTTGCAAAGGCAGAAAAACTCACAGCTCACGCAAATTCGATCGCAGTAAGATTTGAATAAAATGATGTCAGGGTCAAAAGGTCAAAATCCGATTGTGCTTGCACAAAGAGGATTG
>CAMVTN010000142.1 GCA_947170415.1 uncultured Lachnospiraceae bacterium
CACTAGCCGCACTTTACCGCACCTGCCGTACTAAATGAATAATCGTAGATGTTTTTCTCTTTTTCAGTAAGTCCCTCGACTGTAATTATCTCGTGGCCGTGAGCCTTTTCTGCAGTAATAAGACAGGCTCTCTGCTTTACTCCGTCAACGAGTATCGTACACGCCCCGCACGCGCCCTCACTGCATCCGTCTTTTACAGACGTGAGATCCATATCTTCTCGGAGAAAATGCAGCATTGTACAATTTTCTTCCGTCTCAACTTCAGTTCCGTTTACCTTGAATTTATATCCCATACCTTTTTTCCCTATACCCAATGATGCTCATTACTGATAACACTATTTGATCCGCTTAAAGCAGCTCACGTAATTCTAAGATTACTCGCATATATTATTAAGAAAGTCCTCTAGCAGATTCAGGCATACCTTCTTTCTGTAGCCTTCCGTTGACCTCTGATCACTTATCGGATGGAGAACCTCGGCATATCGTGCCAGAATATCCGCTTTTTTCCCTTCCAGCTCCGAAACAGGAGTGCCTGCGATCATTTCCTCTATATCCCGCTGCCGGAGGACCGTGATACCGACCGACCCAAATGCGATACGTATGTCAGCGATCTTTCCGTTTTCAACTTTACATATGCCTGCAAAAGAAAGCTTTGCAATAGCTTCTGCCTTTCTTGCACCAACCTTTGTGTGACTGAGCTTTGTCATACCTTCGTAGGAAGAACGCGGTATCTCTACAGCCGAAACGATCTCATTCTCTCTAAGATCTATCTTCCTGACTCCGAGGATAAATTTATCTATAGGTATACGACGTTCAATTTTTTTACCATTATCATCCATTCCCGCTGCCACGACCACAGCATCCATTGCATAAAGAACCGGCAGTGTATCTCCTGCAGGTGATGCGTTGCAGATATTGCCAACAACCGTTCCTACATTTCTGATAGCCGGAGAAGCGATCTCCCTCATGGTATCCCTTAAGATCCCGGGGACCAGCTCATCATCTATCAGTTCAGCATAAGTGCATCCGGCTCCTATGCGTAAATACTCTTCTGTCTGTTCCACATATTTAAGTCCTGCGATCGAATTTAGATAGATCACGTCAGGAGCAGTTTTATGTACAACCATCACATCACTTCCGCCCATTACGAGCAGTGACTGGTCTTTTTTTTCAGCTTTTATCGTCAAAGCTTCATTCAGAGACTCCGGATAATGTGCTTTTACCATAAGCCATCTCCTTTCTCCGCTGCCATCTGCACTGCATTAATGATCATATTGTAACCGGTGCAGCGGCAAAGATTGCCGGAAAGACCCTCTCGGATTTCCTCCTCTGTAGGATGAGGCACACGAAGGAGAAGCGCCTCAGAAGCCATGATCATTCCGGGAATACAAAATCCGCACTGTACCGCGCCGGCATCCGCAAAACATTTCTCAAGAAGCTTGTACTCTTCACTGTCTCTAAAACCTTCAAGTGTGACCACCGTTTTTCCTCTTACATTTGCAAGCGGTGTGATACAGCTATTAAACAGCTTTCCGTCTACAAGGACTGAGCAGGCACCGCATTCACCTTCTCCGCATCCTTCTTTTGGTCCCGTAAGTCCAAATTCTCCTCGGAGAACATCCAGCAGTCTCGTGTCCGGAGACATCTGACTGCGTATTTTTCTCCCATTCAAAGTAAATTCAACCATTATCCGATTTCTCCCTGTATTTATTCTGCTAAAAGTATTCTTTCCGGTGTGAGAGGTATCTCCATAAAATGTCTGCCGGAAGCCTGTTCTACTGCTGCTTCATAAGCCGGTGCAGCGCCAACAAGAGTTAATTCTCCTGCTCCCTTTGCGCCAAACGGACCATCCTTATACAGATTGTCTATAAATGCGATACCGTTATTTACCGTATCCATAGCTGTCGGGATCATATAGTCCGTGAAACTGTTCTGACGTATCCGGCCCTTAAATGCCTCCATGTGCTCCATAGAGCCATAACCGATTCCCTGAAGTATTCCACCCTGAGCCTGACCTTCCATGATCCGCTCATCTATCACGTGGCCTACATCATAAACGCCCCATACACCGAGGAGATCTGTATTGCCTGTAAGTGTATCTTCCTGAAGTTCCACTACATTTAACCCCCATGAAAAAGTGGGATATGCATCTCCGTGGAACTTTTCAATATCCCAAGGAACACACTCACGGTCTTCCTTGTATTGTTCCATGATCTCCTGTTCCTTACCGGGTTCCCATATAGCTTTCAGTCTCTCGGCTGCCCGTTCTATGAGCTTTCCATCTATCATAAGAGATCTGGACGCAACCGTCGGGCCGGAGTTTGGCACCCTGTCTGTGTCGGGATTTTCTATGATTATCTGCTCATACGGTATATCAAGAACTTTCGCTGCGATCTTGCTGAAAGTTGTCTTAAGTCCCTGTCCCATATCTGTATTACTTGCAAGTATCTCTACACGGTCATCTGCATATTTATGAAGGGTAAGTTTAGACTTTATAAAATCTTTCTCGGCAGAACCTGTAAATCCGCATCCATGGAAAAAGATCGACATACCGATACCTTTTCTGTATCTACCGGACTGAGGACGGGCATATTCTGCATACTTCCTGCTGTAATCGGACATTTCCTCAGCTTTTTCTATCATCTCCGGTATAGGTACATGATGCCAGAATTTTCCACCGGTTCCCGTTTCATCGCCCTGTTTTACAAAGTGCATCTGCCTGTATGACAAAGGTGAGACTCCAAGCTTATCCGCTATATGGTTCATCAGTGTCTCTATGGCAAAAAATGCCTGAGGTGCACCGAATCCTCTGTAAGCCCCGTTATTTACGAGGTTTGTGGTCATTGCTCTGCCCTTTACGTCGAGATTATCGATTTTATATACACCGAGAGCCGCAAGTAATGTTCTCTGCATGACTACGCTGGTTAGTCCGGGATATGCGCCGGAATCCATACGGATATCGGCTCTTAAGCCTGTTATATGTCCTTCTTTATCAAGTGCCGCATCATATTTAAGGATGGCAGGATGCCGCTTTGTCGTAACCGACATATCCTCTCTGCGGTTAAGGATTATCCGTACCGGATGTCCACTCTTTCTGGCAGCGGCAACAGCCTGGCATCCAAGTAATGACGGAAAGTCCTCCTTGCCGCCAAAACCGCCTCCCGTAACCTCCTGTACGACTCTTACATGGGATTCGTCCAGTTCAAAGGAATGCATCAATGCAGAATGTACATAGTACGGACACTGCATGGATCCATACAATATGGCTTTTCCTTTATCCTTGTCCCAAACACCTACAGCGCTCTGTGTTTCGATATACGCCTGTTCCTGATAACCGGTACGGAATGTCTCGGAGATCACCTTATCCGCGTTATTGAACGCCGTTTCTGTATCACCTTTATGATACTCATATCCCAGCGCAACCTCTGTTGCTTCATCCAGGCTCACAACAGCCGGAAGTTCCTCATAGATAACCTCTGTTTCAGCGCAGAGCTTTTTCACAGTTTTTTCATCCGGTCCACAGATAAGCAATATTGCCTCACCCACAAACATTACTTCCTTATCTGCAAATACCGGCTGTTCATCTGTGATACAGGCGCAATGATTATTAGGAATGTCACTTCCGCTAACACTGAAATATCCATCCGGCAATTCAGGGAGTTTTATGTCCTTAATAAGAGCATGAGGAACTTCTGAACGGACAAAAGATGAATAAAGCATTCCCGGAAGTTTCATGTCTGCCGTATACTCTGCCCTGCCGGACATTTTCATCCTGTGGTCTTTCTTCTCAACAGGTACGCTGATATCTTTCATTATTTGTCCTCCCTACATAGTTTTTAACCCTGTCATCGATACTTTTGAAAAAAGGAGCTGTAAATGCAATTCCTACACCTACAGCTCCTTCGCTTGTCAATTCATCACGAGCAACGCAACATTCATATTTTTGCTCAAATATACGTCTTTTATATCTACAATTAATAATAACATCAGTAATTTGATCAGTCAATCAAAAAACGGCAAAAAAGGCAATCGTCTATGTTAACGATTGCCTCTTTGCAAAATATGCTATTATTTGCCTTCGTAAGATACAACACTGCTTACATCATATCCCTTAAGCTTTTCACGACCGTTAAGTCCTGCAAGCTCCAGAAGGAAGCTGATATGTACAACTTCACCGCCAAGTGACTCTACCATCTTTACGATAGCTTCAATAGTGCCGCCTGTTGCGATAAGGTCATCTACGATAACTACCTTCTGTCCGGGCTTAATGGAGTCTTTGTGCATCTCTACTGTAGCCTGGCCATACTCAAGGTCATAGCTCTGCTCGATAGTCTCACGAGGAAGCTTTCCCTTCTTGCGAACCATTACAAATCCCTTATGCATGTTATACGCAATGGGCATACCAAATACGAATCCCCTTGACTCTGCACCGACTACAACATCAAAATCGATACCTTCAAGCTGTCTCTGCATTTCATCTATAGCAAGCTTAAGTCCATCCGGGTCCTGTACTACTGTAGTGATATCACGGAACATGATCCCCGGCTGCGGATAATCAGGAATAGTTTTGATATAATCTTCAACTTTTTTCATGATAATACCTCATTTCTCATTTTCCAACCCGTCTATTTTACACGCAAACAGCAAAAAGATAAAGACCTAAATGTTATTTTCCTAACTAAATTTTTTACGATCTAAAAACACAAAAAACACAAAAATTATTTATCAGAACTGGAAGTGTGAGATTGATTCCTGCTGATCCTGAGCAAGCGTTGCAAGAGACTCGGAAGCTGCTGCAATTTCCTGATTTGTAGCCGCCTGCTCTTCTGCTGCCGCACTTACTATTTCCATATTATCAGAAATCTTGTCACTGTGCTTATTAATTGCCTGTACACCTGTAGCAATGAGTGTAGCTTCGCCTACAAGAGTATTTACAGAACCGGATACATTTTCCATCTGACCGGAAACATTTTCAACCAGATGATTGATCTTATCAAATACATCCTTAAGGTCTTCGATGGACTGAGCGCCCTCTACAACAGCCTCTTTA
>CAMVTN010000143.1 GCA_947170415.1 uncultured Lachnospiraceae bacterium
CTTGAAATAGTCCTCGCCTGTCTTACCTACAACATATATACCGTTATCATAACCAAATAGTCCGTCCGGATCGGTAACGAGTGAAATTATCCCATAGTCATCGTAAGCAGATTTATCCTGAAATCCCACGAAATAAGAAGCCGTCGCTGTCTTACTATAATTTCCGCCCTCATCAAATACAACCGCCCTGACAACGGTACACTTATCAACCGGCTTGTCAGGAAGCTGCCACTCTGACTTTGCATACGATAAAAAATCTACTGAAATATCCTTTATACCGGAATATAGATTTTCTTCTTTTGATCTGTCCCTGATCATGATAGGTCCGGTATAAAGCTCCGACGTCTTTGTAGGAACGCTTCCATCTAATGTATAACGTATCTCTGAGCCTTCCATAGATGTGATCGATAATTCAAAAGAATCATCATAGAAACCGCTTTTTTTTGAAAAAACCGGTTCTGCCAGCGTAGCTTCGCCGCTTTCTTCCGCATCATTATTACTGCTTCCCGGAGACGGGATCATTTCTATCATTTCATTTCCGCCATCTTTAGTACGTCCCCATGAAGCATTGTACTTCATCGCCGGAACCTCAACTGTATCTACGAGGCTTCTCGATCTATCCGAGAGATACAATCTTTCTCCTTTAGACGTCAGAGTAAATGGCAGATGTATCTCCGTAGTATCTACTGATGATACACTTCCTCTGCCTGTCATTATGTAATTCTTAAGGTTAAATGACGCATCCGGGTCTTCTGCTTTTTGCTCCTTCGTGCCATCTGCAAAAAGAAGAAGATATCCATTTGCCGATATTGTCACATCCGGAAATACATACTTTCTAAGTTTTTTTCCCGAATTTGAGATGCTCCATCCCTCAAGCGAAATATCATGATCCTCCGGATTATATAATTCGATCCAATCCGGATATTTATTATTTTTGTCCTGTATTACCGAAAGGTTTGATGAACAGACTTCGTTGATCAGGATCTTGCCCCTTTCTCCGGTAAATCCCGCCGCAGACGCAAAAAAGGCAGCAACGACGAGAAAAAGCACAATTCCTGCGATTCTGATCATATTTTCAGAAATTAGTCTTCTCAATTCGTTCCTGCCTTATGTTTAAAGATTATTTTTGTACCAGTCTATTGCTTCTGTGATTCCCCGCTCAAAGTCATACTCAGGATGATACCCGAGAAGTTCTTCAGCCTTGCTTATATCTGCGTTACTATGACGTATATCACCTGCACGCGGAGGTCCAAAGATCGGCTCCACATCGCCTTTTCCAAGAGCCTCTGCAAGACGGTGATAGATATCGATCAGATATTCCCTGCCGCCTGCAGCAATATTGTACGCCTGACCACCGGCTTCATGAGAAGCTTTGCAAGCTTTCAGATTACCTTCGATAACATTCTCTATATAGGTAAAATCACGGCTCTGCTTTCCATCACCGTTAATAGTCGGCACATCACCATCAAGGAGCTGCTTAATAAATTTCGGGATTACCGCTGCATATGCGCCGTTTGGATCCTGACGTCTTCCAAATACATTGAAATAACGCAGTCCGTAAGTATCAAGACCATAAAGTTTATAATAAAGCTTTCCGTACTCTTCATCAACTCTCTTTGTCAATGCATACGGTGAAAGCAGATTTCCCTCCTGGCCCTCTTTTTTCGGGAGTACCGGATGATCGCCATACACCGAAGAACTGGACGCATATACAAATTTCTTTACGCCATTCTGTCTGGACGCTTCCATCATATTAAGAGTACCGCGGATATTATTCTCTTCATAGAAAAGCGGCATCTCAATACTTCTCGGTACAGATCCCCAGGCTGCCTGATTCAGCACATATGTAACACCCTCTGTGGCTTTCATACAGGTATCAAGATCTTTAATGTCTCCCTTTATAAAAGTGTAATTAGGATCATTTATAAAAAGATCTACGTTTTCCTGCTTTCCTGTGGAAAGGTCATCTAAACCACGAACCTTATGTCCTCTTTTTAAGAGCGCTTCCACAAGATTTGAACCAATAAATCCTGCGGCACCTGTTACAAGAAAGACGTCTTCCGAATCAAATTTTATTTCTGAATATGACATTTACTGCGCCTCCGATATATAAACACTTATTTCTGTCTGCTCTTTAGAATACTATCTGCAAGAAAAAGATCGAAGGGCTTATCTATGTCCACAGAATCCTCTTCCTCCATCACATATGGCAGGCAACGGGTTCCATAAAGGCTTCCCGTCTTTCTGTAAACATCTGTATAGACTGCATATATCGCAGCTCCATTTCTCGCGTACAGATGAGGCAACGCCTGTCTTGTCGTATATTTCTCGCCGTCTTCCTGATAGAACTTCAATGCGCCGCTGTCGTCCATCTTCATGATCTTCATCGGAAGATATTGATGCGGCATATCCATAACACTCACTATCGCATCTGCAGTCTCGTCCTCTATGAGAAGCTTCAGTGCCTCATCAATGTGCTGCGCTGTACGAAGCGGTGATGTGGGCTGGAGTAAAATAAATATATCAGGTGTATAGCCTTTTTCTGCCAGACGATCAAGGTGATAATTAATCACATCTTTCATAACAGCTGTATCTGTTGCAAGTTCTTCAGGACGCATCTCTACTTCGATGCCCTGACTCCTGCCAAATTCAGCAAATTTTTCATCATCTGTTGAAAGCAGTATCCGATCTATGCATTTACTTTCCTTTGCTGCATCAAAGGTGTACTGCATAAGAGGCTTTCCGTTAAGATCCACCATATTTTTTCCGGGAATGCCCTTTGATCCGCCTCTTGCAGGTACAATGGCCAGAATATTCATTAATATACTATCCTCTTCTGAACAGGAACTTCTACTTTGCTAAGGATATCTGCTATCTGCTCACCGGCATGTCCGTCACCATAAATCGGCTCTGATACATACGGACCATGCTCAAGCTGCTTTTTAATAGCCTCATATACAGCATTCTCTTCATCCGGAGCATCGATAACGTTCTGACCTCTCTCACGGCCATTCTGTCTTGTTCCTACATTTACAACCGGTGTTCCGATAAATGCTCCCTCGCGGATACCGCTTGATGAATTACCTACAAGACATGCTGTATTCTTCATCAGACGTACATATACGCTGATCGGGAGGTTCTTGAACACATGGATCTTTGCATCAGGATTAAACTCACGATATGTTCTGATACCCTTTGAAATACCCTCTGAACCAGCATCTGCATTCGGCCAGAGCATGATGATATTTAGTCCTGTCTTCATAGCAGCCTTGATAGTAGCTGTGATCTGCTTCTTCGCTTCAGAATACTCTGTTGTAACCGGATGCTGAGAAATAAGGATAAAAGGTTCATTTAAGTCAAAAGCAGGTCCTACACCGCCCTGAGTCTGGTAAATATCCATAGGCATTGATGAATCTTCGTCCAGAATCCTCTTAACGTTATCGATTCTCGGACAGCCTACAACAAAGACATCTTCCGGTCTCTCTCCCAGTTTCTCTATTCTCTCGCCAGCCTCTTTATTTGCCGGGAAATGAACATGAGCAAACTTTGTGATGGCATGACGGATACTTTCATCAATAGTACCTGTTACCTCACCACCCATCGTGTGAGCTACGCGGATATTCATATATGCAGCTGCAATAGTAGCAGCCATTACTTCATAACGATCTCCGATAACGATAACAAAATCAGGCTGAAGTCTTTCAAAAACATCTGCAAGTCCGAGCATTCCGAGACCTGCTGTCTTTACCATGGCATTAGGCTTATCACCCTCTACCTGCATATATACCTTTTCATCTATCTTAAATCCATCAGCTGTAAGGATTTTTTCAAGATTACCAAACTTGTCTACAAGACCGGAACCGCCAAGAACAACCTGAAGCTCAAGTTCAGGATGCTTCTGGATTGCCTGCATGGCAGACTTTATTGAACTGTAATTTGCTCTGCCTCCGATAAAAACACAGATTTTTCTCATAATTTTCCCTTCTAAAATGAAGCGGCCGACTTTATTCTCAGCCCCTCTTACCAGTTAATATCTTCTTTTTTGATAATATCATCAAAGTGAAGATCTCTTTTTGCTGTATGACCAAGGATTTCCTTGTAGTATTTTGTCGGAAGTCCTGTTCCCGGCTTTTTATATCCAAGCATATGTGCCTCTATAGGTGTTCCTGCCGGTATGTCCGTGATGGATACGATACTCTTCTGGAATATCTCCTTCATGTTTGAAAACTCATCAGCACTTGTCTTATCTACAGGATTTGCAAGCGCGATCTCCAAATTCTTGACTGAATCGCAAAGCTGCGTCATCTCATCCGGTTCCATGGACATCTTTGCATCCGGGCCGTACATTTTTTTGCTAAGAGTAAAATGCTTCTCTATGAGATGAGCGCACTTCTGGAACGCTGCGATTGCTGCCCATTCACCTGATGAATGATCTGAAAATCCAAGCGGAACTCCCGGATACTTTTCCTTAAAGAGATCAATTATATTAAGTCCGACATGCTTTGGATCGCACGGATATTCAGATGTACACTGCATCAGAGCTACATTGCAGTTTTTCTTTAAGAAAATCTGCATACATTCATCCAGTTCTTCAAGACTGCTCATGCCGCTGGAAACGATCACAGGTACATTTGCATCTGCGAGATGCTCCAGGTACGGGATATTGGTGATCTCTCCACTCGGAACCTTAAAGCAGTCAATGCCAAGTTCAAGCAGAAAATCGATCGCTTCAATAGAGAACGGAGAAGAAATAAACTCAACCTTGTTCTCTGCCGCACATTCTTTTAAGGCTTTCCACTGATCCATGTTAAACGCAGTACGCTTAAAATACTCATATCTAGGTTCTGCCTTAAAATACGGTGGCTGCGGCGCATTACGAATAGTCTCCGCTTCTGAGATATGTGTCTGCAGTTTTACTGCGTCCACACCACATTCTGCGGCCGCAATTATCATTGCCATTGCTTCTCCAAGACTACCGTCATGAGTCATTCCAAGCTCAGCAATTATCTTTCTTTTATTAAAATCCATTCTTTAT
>CAMVTN010000144.1 GCA_947170415.1 uncultured Lachnospiraceae bacterium
ATTATTTATCGCAATGCCAAGCAGAAAAGCTTCTGACGGTGAGTTTCGCGATATTGCGCATCCTATAAATAGTGATACGCGTGAAAGAATCCAGGAGATCATCCTGAAACGTTATTACGAGGTATTGGACCAGGAAGAACCGCAGGCTGTAGCAAAGTAAGCGGTTGAAATGTAACATTTTTTGTTGCTGAAGGAGAGTGAACAGTAACGAAAACCGGGGAGGGTATGTTATAATAAGGGGCTCCGTCCGAGAGGACGGAGCCCTACTGGTTTTAAATGCGTCGGGACGATCATCATACTCGATAAAAAACTATGATTCGTCCGATATATGACTATGACAGGGTCAATGTGTGTTAAAGATAGAAAGGTGCTGTTATGAATTTTCTGACATCGCCCCTAACGGAACTGGGGATATATGAAGATCTGAATAATGCCTTGAAAAAAGCCGGAGTCACGGAAGTCGAGGGGTGTGTCGATTCTGAAAAGGTAAATTTTGCAGCATCTCTTCGCGAAGATGCAAAATATAAGGTTATCGTTACCACAGATGATACGAGGGCAAGGGAAATCCTCTCAGACCTAAGGGTCTATGACAGCAATGCTGTATATTATCCTGCCCGGGATCTGATCTTTTATCAGTCTGACTTAAACGGAAATCAGCTGATAAAGGACAGGATGTCTGCGATACGTGCCATGCTTGAGGAGAAAAGCGTTACGGTGGTGACCACCTTTGACGCCTTTATGGAAAAAATCCCCGGACTTGAGCTGATACGTGATCATGTGCTTGAGATAGATGATGAGTCCGAATTTGAAGTAGACGAACTGGCACATGAGCTTGTGAGTCTTGGATACACGAGAACTTCCCAGGTAAAAAGTGTCATGAAATATCCAGAATCATTACACGGCTCGCTTCTGAATCGATCCGAATGGAACTTTGGGGAGAAGAAGTGACATCGATAAGGAGCTTTGACGCCGGTAGTCAGAGGTCCATAGAAGATGTGCCGTGGTTTCGGGTATACCCTGCAACAGAGCTTATACTCACGAGTGATGAGCGTGAAGCGGGACTAAAGGCGATACAAAAGGAATTTGATGCCCGATATAAAGCTCTCCGAAAAGAAATGAAAACCGAGGAAGCTTTTCGCTTAAAGAGTACTATAGGTGAATTCTGTGATGAGCTCACGGATGGAACAGGATCGGTAAGTTCTGCAGGTTATGTAAACTACTTTTTCAAATCGCTGAATTCCTTCCTCGATTTCTTTAAGCCGTCAGAAACTGTCCTTTTTCTTGATGAACCTGTGCACCTGATCGAGAAAGCTGATGCGGTCATGACAGAGTTTTCGGAGAGCATGACTGCGCGTCTTGAAAAAGGTTACACGCTGTCGGGTGCGGCAGATCTTCTTTATGACAAAAAAGAGATATTTGCCAGGATAATTTCCCGTCCGACACTGGCGATGGCGACTATCATTCAGAAACAGGATCAGTACAAAACAGAGACCAGATTCAGCGTAAGTACAAGATCTGTTAATTCCTACAACGGTTCTTTCGAATCACTGGTTGAAGATCTGAAAAAATACAGAAAAAATCATTACCGGATAGTCATCCTGTCTGCGTCGGTAACCCGTGCAAGGCGACTAGCGGACAATCTAAATGATAATGGAATACCGGCATTTTTCTCTGATGATAAAAATCGTGAGCTGAAGCCGGCGGAAGTAATGACGACTTACGGCTCTGTGCGTCAGGGATTCGAATATCCGGATATTCGTTTCTGTGTTATGAGTGAGACGGATATTTTTGGCGGTATCCGGAAAAAGAAAAGAAAACATCACAAATATGAAGGCGAGCGTATAGCGAGCTTCACGGATCTTTCTGTCGGTGACTATGTGATCCATGAAAATTACGGAGTAGGTCAGTACCAGGGCATAGAACATTTGGATATTGATGGTGTTACCCGTGATTATGTGAAGATAAATTATAAGGATAATTCCTCGGTCTATGTCATTGCGTCAAACTTGGATGCGCTGCAGAAGTATGCGTCCAGAGATGCGGAAAAGAAACCGAAGCTGAATAAACTCGGCACTCAGGAATGGGCAAAGACAAAGGCGAGAGTTCATAAATCCGTGGAAGGAGTCGCAAAGAGACTGGTGGCTCTTTATGCAGCACGGCAGAACGGAAAGGGTTTTGCCTGCGGACCGGATACGGTGTGGCAGCGGGAATTTGAAGAAATGTTTCCGTTTGAAGAGACGGAAGATCAGGAGATGGCAATCGAAGCAGTTAAGCATGATATGGAAAGTACCCGTATCATGGACCGCCTGATCTGCGGAGATGTGGGCTTCGGTAAGACGGAAGTTGCCATAAGGGCGGCATTTAAGGCGGTTCAGGAAAGTAAGCAGGTTGCGATCCTTGTGCCCACAACTATTCTTGCGGAGCAGCACTATAATACTTTCCGGCAGCGGTTAAAGAATTATCCCGTGCGGATAGATCTCCTTTGCCGTTTCAGAACAGCGGCTGAGCAGAGAAAAACTATCGCTGATCTTAAAAAAGGTCAGGTAGATATAGTTGTCGGAACTCACAGACTTCTTTCAAAGGATGTGGAATTCAGTGATCTTGGCCTTCTGGTAATAGACGAGGAGCAGCGTTTTGGCGTGACGCATAAAGAAAAGATCAAGGAACTCCGGCAAAATGTGGATGTTCTGGCGCTCACGGCTACGCCTATCCCGAGAACGCTGCATATGAGCCTGGTCGGTATCAGAGATATGAGTGTCCTCGAAGAAGCGCCGCAGGATCGTATGCCTATCCAGACCTTTATCATGGAGTACTCCGATGAAATGGTCAGAGAGGCAGTTTCTCGTGAACTTGCCCGTGGAGGACAGGTTTACTATGTTTATAACAGGGTAAATGATATCGCTCAGATAGCGGCGGATCTGCAGACTATGCTTCCGAATGCAACGGTAGCTTATGCCCATGGACAGATGAGAGAACGTGAGCTTGAGGATATCATGAGTGACTTCATAAACGGAGCCATAGATGTACTGGTTTCCACGACCATAATCGAGACCGGTCTTGATATTTCCAATGCAAACACGATGATCATTCATGATGCGGATCGCATGGGACTTTCACAGTTGTATCAGCTCCGCGGCAGAGTCGGAAGATCGAACCGTACAGCTTATGCTTTTCTAATGTACAAGAGAAATAAGCTCTTAAAAGAGACTGCTGAGAAACGTCTGGCAGCTATTAGGGAATTTACCGAGCTTGGAAGTGGTTTCCGCATAGCGATGAAGGATCTGGAGATCAGAGGATCCGGCAATGTCCTCGGTGCAGAACAGAGCGGACATATGGAAGAAGTAGGATATGACCTGTACTGCAAGATGCTGGATACAGCAGTAAAAGAGGAAAAGGGTGAAAAAGTCCTTCCGGAGTTCACAACTACAGTGGATATGGATGAAGATGCCTTTATACCCAATAGCTATGTAAAGAATGAAAATCAGAAGCTCGATCTTTATAAGCGGATCGCTGTTATAGACAACAGAGATGAAGCAGAAGATATGGTGCAGGAGCTGAAGGACAGATTCGGTGTGCCGCCAAAGAGTGTATTAAATCTTATCGAGATCGCGCTTATACGGCAGAAGGCACACAAAGTATTTATCGAAAACCTGTCTGCAAAGGAAAATTCCATCATGTTCCATGTGTTTGCAAAGGCAGAATTAAATCCCGTAAAAATACCGGAACTTCTCGATAAATATGATGGCGGCCTTACTTTCAAGGCTGTAGGTAAACCTGTATTTGTCTATAAATATGGAAAAAACGAAAGCCGTGATTACATAAAAACAGCAAATGATGTACTTGATCAGATGCAAATTTTACTTAACAATCTGATAGACGATACAGAATAATTTTGTTATGATAAGTTTTTGATATTTGATAGTTACCAACCAATGTTGTTATAAGGAGGTAATATAATGGATAACGCAGCTATGGATAATAATCCGATCAACAATCTCGTATTCACACCCGGAGCACATATCCGTTTTAAGGATGAGAAGGATAAGATGGTAGGCGGAAAGCTCTTAAAGGAATATCCTTACATCGTAACTGTTCAGGCAGATACTCTGCACGGAAAAGTTTACGGCGTGGCAAAGAATTCATTTGTATGCGGCGACGCGAAGTTTGAATAATGATAGGGTCAAAAGTAAAATGTATATAATTGCAGGTCTGGGGAATCCCGGACGTCAATACGAAGGCACCCGCCACAATGTTGGTTTTTCTGTGATCGACATTCTGGCAGATAAGTATGGGATCGCGCTTGATTTTGAGAAACATAAGGCAATCTGCGGAAAGGGTGTCATCGAGGGAGAAAAGGTGATCCTTGTAAAGCCGCTCACCTTTATGAATCTTAGCGGCGAAAGCCTGCAGGAAGTAGTTCATTATTACAAGGTGGATCCGGAAAATGATCTGATCGTGATATCAGATGATATCGACCTTGATGTTGGCAGGGTCCGTGTGCGTCCCAAGGGTAGTGCCGGCGGGCACAATGGCTTAAAGAATATCATAGCTCACCTTGGGACAGATGGATTTGCCAGAGTTAAGGTCGGGGTCGGAGCAAAGCCAAAGGGCTGGGATCTTGCTGACTGGGTACTCGGACATTTCTCTGATGAGGATGAGAAGCTCATGCAGGAGTCTAAAAATAATGCAGCACTTGCTGTAGTTGACATAATGCAGGAAGGCTGCGAAAAGGCCATGAATCATTTTAATAAAAAGTAAGGTAACGAAAGGGATTTCGTATTATGAGAGATCTTACAAATGGTAAGCCCATCCGACTGATCTTTTTATTTGCACTTCCATTGGTTCTGGGGCAGCTTTTTCAGCAGTTTTACAGCATAGTAGATGTCCATATCGTTGGAGAGACATTAGGGGAGGTCCCGCTGGCAGCAGTCGGCGCGACAACCCCTCTTTCTGACTTTTTGA
>CAMVTN010000145.1 GCA_947170415.1 uncultured Lachnospiraceae bacterium
GATCTCGATGTCCATGAGTGCTGCCGAATTAAAAAATCTGTCGATATGCTCATCGATAGCGAACAGCTTATAGTTTCTTGCCGGACCTGCATCATAAACACCATCTCCAAAGAAACAGACACGATCATTAAACGGTACTGTCATCTTTTCCAGCTCATCATACTTTCCATTGTAATATCCTAGTGTTTTCATAATATCTCCTCTCTTAAACAAAAAGAGGCTCGCGTTTCCGCGAAGCCCCTTTGCTTCTTAGTGCATCTGTAATTTCCTTTTCTATATCGAGTCCAAAACCGTCTACGCTGAATACATGCTCATGACTTACTCCGTCAACATTTCCGAGTAAGACGGTTTTCCTGATATATGCCTCTGTAAACCCTTCTTCGGGAAACAGCTCTTTATCTGAAAGTTCCTGCAATGCTGCCGTTATTCCGTATGCTCCCCAGTTCGACACACTTGCTATTACCAATATATCCGTTTTTATTTCACAGGGCGTGAGCTCCAGCTTTTCCGAAATGATGTCGCTTACGTTTCCCATCCCGATCTCATTTCCGCCGTCCCCTACTCCTATGGTTGGAATCTTTCCATATGCTTTTATGAAAAGCTCATCACAAGGCGCTGTATTTTCGCTGATATCTACTCCCCGCATGTTTGCATAGACACCGTTTTTATTTCGCCCGCAGCGTTCTATGGAGATTAATCCCACGGGTCTCTGCTCTTCAAGGATCGCATCTGCTTCTTCATGATCTGCATCCAGGCTTAAATAAATCACTTCTATGCCTTGATTATTGAAAGCTTCCCTACAATAATCATCAGTAACTATTACAGGTGTAAATCCCAGCTTTTCCAGTGCTTTTGCCAATACCAGTGTTCCTGCCGGACCATCGGTTTCTGCAAAACCTGCCACATAAAATCCGGTAGTTAGAATTACTCTGCCCCTTTCCCAGCTTAGGATTTCCCTCGCTGCCGCGTGACAGAGATCCTTCGGCAAATAGTTCTGCAATATCGGCATTCCCCTCTCCGAATACCTTAAGACTATTTCCTCTATACTCTCGTCTATGACCTTCATCGTTCCATGATCACCTCCTTCATGGAAACTATTTTTATCCCCTCTGCTTCCAGTGCTTCATGAATTTTTTTACTGAATTCCACGGCTTTTTCCCCATCACCGTGGAGACATATCGAATCAGGCTGTACTTCTACTTCTTTCCCGTCTATCGACTCGACCTTCCCTGTTTTTACCATCTTTACCACTCTGGCTATTGCTTCACTTTCATCTGTAATGACTGCTCCGGGCTTACTCCGGGCTACGAGTGATCCGTCCGACTCGTAAGCCCTGTCTGCAAATACTTCGCTCGCATACTTTAGTCCGGTCTTCTTAGCTGCCTCTATTAAATAACTCCCCGATAATCCAAGTAATATAAGCTCGGGATCTACTTCATACACCCCTTCTGCGATAGCTTCCGCGAGCTTCATGTCTTTCCCCGCCATGTTGTACATGGCACCGTGAGGTTTTACGTGCTGCAGTTCCGTCCCATTTGCCTTACAAAAAGCTTTCAGTGCACCTACCTGATATATGATCATCGCTTTTAATTCGTCCGGTTTCACATCCATTTTTCTTCTGCCGAACCCAACGAGATCCGGAAATCCGGGATGAGCTCCTACTAATACTCCGCTTTTTTCTGCATTTTTTACTGTCGTATCCATGACCAGTGGATCCGATGCATGAAATCCACATGCAACATTTGCCGATGATATATATGGCAGGACTGCTTCGTCCATTCCACACTTCCAGTTTCCATAGGATTCACCCAGGTCACAGTTAAGATCAACACACTTCATATACGCCACGCCTCCCGGTACTTTAGATTTACATTTTTTACATCTGTGATAAACATATGTCCCGGAGAATGTGTTATGCAAAAATCCGGTTTCGACGCCATGACCGCTGCCTGAGGTGTCACTCCGCAAGGCCAGAACATCGTTACTTCACCCTCACGTATTTCTACCGGATCACCATAATCCGGCTTATTTATGTCATTTATGCCGATCGCGCCGGGATCACCGATATGTATCGGAGCACCGTGAACTCTTGGCATCTCTGCTGTGACGAGCGCAGCTTTCATTACGTGCTGCTTTGGCATGGGTCTCATGCTCACTACCATATTTCCCTTAAAGATACCGGCTCCTCTGCACTTGATATTTGTGTTGTACATAGGTACATTGCACTTTTCCTCTATCTGTCTCACCGGCAGGTCTGCCTTCAGCATTTCTCCCTCAAATGAAAAG
Organism: uncultured Lachnospiraceae bacterium; assembly: GCA_947170415.1. Classification (GTDB taxonomy): domain Bacteria; phylum Bacillota; class Clostridia; order Lachnospirales; family Lachnospiraceae; genus NK4A144. Next base: position 2,287 of record CAMVTN010000145.1, read on the forward strand.
CTGCACCCTATAAGGAAACTCACGAGATCATCTCTCCAGTAATCCGATACATCAGTGACCTCTTCCGTAAGTACTCCGTCACGATAGATCCTGTATAGCGGAATATCTGTTGCGATATCAGCATTTTCTGCCATTTCATTAAGATTGCGGCTTCCCATATCAGTGACTTCCAGAAGCGGACATGCCGTAGGATTTCTCATGGCAAAAAGTAAAAAATCATAGGCATATTTCTGAGGGAGCACTACCAGATTTGCCTGCGCGTAATCAGCGCACATCCCCGATGTCTCCCCGGTGATCTTCCCCGCTCGGATGAGTTCCCTCACATCAGACGGTTTTTCGCCGGCATAATCAGCTGCACATTTTCCTTCCGGATAGTTTTCTTCCATGATCATGCCCCCTTTCCTCTAAATAGATGTGCTAACCTGTTCCACAAACCTCTCGAGCTGTCAAAACTCTTGATGTCAGTCCTGATAAATTTCACCTTGCAGCCCGGTCTTGCCTGTGCCAGTAAATGAAGATCCTCATACACTACCGTCGCGATCTTTGCGTATCCGCCTGTAGTCTGGTGATCTGCCATCAGCACTATCGGATCGCCGTCGGATGTTATCTGGACAGAGCCAAATACTATTCCGTCGGAGATAATGTCTGTTCCGTTCTCACTTTCAATTTTTTGTCCATCAAGTCTTATTCCCATCCTGTCACTTTGAGGCGAAACAGTGTATGTCTCAGTGAGAAAAGAAACTATCCCGTTTCCGGTAAACCTGCTGTCCTGCGGTCCCATAATTACTCGCACCTGTATTTCTTCCGGATAATCATCAGGGAGTTCATACTGTGCCAAAAGCTTTTCTTCCTCCCCCGCAGCAAAGTTTTCTTTTCCGAGAGAGAGCTTATCGCCATCTTTAAGTGCCCGGCCTTCATAGCCTCCGATATGACACTTGATATTGGTTGAACGGCTTCCCATCACTACCGGTACGTCGATCCCACCGGATACTGCGATATATGCCCTGCATCCTTTTTTTGCAAATCCCATTATCAATGTCTGTCCGGCATATACTTTTATGGCTTTTCCACGTTCGATCGGAGCACTCTCGATCGACGCTTCCATATCTGCTCCGGTAACTGCTATGAGACAATCACTTTCAAACTGTATCTTTGGTCCCATGAGCGTTGCTTCGAGCACTGCTTCATTATCTTTATTTCCGACAAGCCGGTTTGCTTCCGCATATGACTTGTGATCCATGACACCGCTTTCACCGATACCGTATTTCATGTATCCGGTCCGGCCTCTGTCCTGTACGGTAAGCATCGGGCCTGCTCTTAATATATTTATGCTTCTGCATATTCTGTCTTCCACGTGTCGGCCTCCACATCAGATCTGATCTTTATATATTCTCTCTCACTAACCGGCTGAAACTTTATATACTCTCCGGCTTTGCAGAGTATCGCGTTTTTCCTGTTAGGGTCGTAAAACTTTAACGGCGTCCTACCGATGAGTCTCCATCCTCCGGGTGATCCGATAGGATAAACTCCTGTCTGATTTCCACCTATCCCGACAGAACCCTCAGGAATCAGCGTCCTCGGTGTTTTTAGCCTCGGCGCCCATATTTTTTTATTTAAACCTCCGAGATATACAAATCCCGGTAAAAAACCCATCATGTATATCCTGTAGGTCGTTTCACTGTGGAGACGTATGATCTCACTTTCCGAAAGCTGCAGTTCCCTTGTAAGTCCCGCAAGATCTTCTCCGCTTTCTCCGCCATATAGACACGGAACTATAAGTACCTTCTTTTTTGCATTCGCTGCGCTCACCCTTCCGGGATCATTCATCCTTATCAGCTTCGTTAGTCTGTGATAACCTGTGAGATTCGGATCATAAAAGATCAATAATGAGCGAAAGGTAGGTACCATTTCCACTATTCCGTTTCCCGGATAGTCGAGACTTTCCTGCAGCGCATATACCTCTGCGTTTACTTCTTCATTTATCTCATTTTCAAATTCAACTGTTATCGCCCTGTCACCCGACGGGCTTATGGTACTGATCATGTCGCTCACCACCTCAAAAAACGCGCAAAAGGCGCCTGATATTATCAAGCGCCTTTGCCTTTAAATGAAAATGTGGTCAGCAAAAAAATGCTGACCACGCATTTGTGATTTGTTAAATTTATTATAACGTTATCTAAAATTAATACAATAATCAATTTAAAGTTTTTTTATACTTTTCCAGATTATTTTTATAATCAAGCACTTGTGTTACAACAATAACCGCTTCTTTGCTTTATTTAATCATCATTTATCCCAGTAACTTCTTACTCCGATAAATATCATATCTCACCGGCATACCTGTCCTTGATGCCCAGTTTCTGTTGCCGAAATCAAAATGCCACCATTCGGAATTGATGGATGTAAATCCGCATGATGTCATGATGTTCCACAGAAGGCGCCGATTATTTCTGATCCTCACAGCATCTTCCTTTGCAATATCTTTTGGAAACGGGAGTCTGCCGTCCAGTATCTTTTCATAATACTCCGCATATGTTT
>CAMVTN010000146.1 GCA_947170415.1 uncultured Lachnospiraceae bacterium
CAATCCTCTTTGTGCAAGCACAATCGGATTTTGACCTTTTGACCCTGACATCACATTATTCTTTTTCCAAAATTTCTGCAGCCGTCGCTATGGCTGCACCGGTATAAATCTCCAGATCTCCAAGATTATAAACATACTTTCCGTGCGGCAGATAATCTACTACATATCTGTTCCTCACGCGATCGATAGTATTACTGAAAGCACCACCGAGCACCAATGCCCAGCCTAGTTTCTTCTTATCGCTTTTATGAAAAGGAAGCCTAAGTGCCAGAAACAGTGTAAATATACCTGCAACAGCAGCCACTATCTCCGGTTTTTCCCGAAGTCTTTCACCTGCAAAACCGCTGTTATGTATCACTTCACGAAACCTAAGTTTTCTTTTTTTATTTGAGCTTTTTTCCGTATGCTCTTCTATATACTGTTTTTCCGCAAAATGCTTGAGACACAGATCTGCTGCAGCCGCAGCACCGGCGATACCGTACCAGACCGCATTCATCTCCACAGTCTTTTTTAGGCTTTTAAGACAATCTTTCATAAGCTCAATCTTCGTTCTTTTCTTCGTTTTTTTCCTCGAGCTTTACTACCTGCTCTTCTTCCAGCTCAGCTACACCTCTTAGATCGATAACCGGTCCGCCTGAACCTTCGATAAATTCCTTGGTGATCGTAACACGGCCGATATTGTCATCTTTCGGTACTTCATACATGATATCCAGCATAAAGGACTCGATTATGGAACGAAGTGCTCTCGCTCCGGTATCACGCTTCATTGCCTTTGCAGCGATAGCATGGAGCGCATCATCTGTGAAACGAAGCTGTACTTCATCCATTTCCAGCAGTTCTTCGTACTGTCTGATTATTGCATTTTTAGGCTCTCTTAAGATCCTTACCATACTGTCCTCTGTAAGACCTTCCATCGGACAGGTGATCGGCAAACGTCCGAGGAACTCAGGGATCATACCAAAGGAACGGAGATCTTCTGTCGTAACTTTCTTAAGAATATCCTTTTCCTTGTCCCAATGATCCTTTAACTCTGCATTGAAACCAATAGAAGTCTCCTTACGAAGACGGGCTCTTATAAGCTCATCAAGATCCGGGAATGCACCGCCGCAGATAAAGAGGATATTTTTTGTGTTCACCTTTACCATGGGAACCATAGCATTCTTTGAATTTGCGCCTACAGGCACTTCAACCTCTGCGCCCTCAAGGAGCTTCAACATTCCCTGCTGTACGCTTTCACCGCTTACGTCACGGCTTGTAGAGTTTTTCTTTTTTGCAATCTTATCTATCTCGTCGATAAAGATGATACCGCGCTCCGCACGCTCAACGTCATTATCAGCTGATGCAAGGAGCTTTGAAACAACAGACTCGATATCGTCACCGATATATCCAGCCTCTGTAAGGCTCGTTGCATCTGCTATTGCAAGCGGCACGTCAAGTAACTTTGCAAGTGTCTGCACGAGATAAGTCTTTCCGCATCCTGTGGGACCGAGGAGCAGGATATTTGACTTATCTATCTCTGCTGTATTCTTCCCTGTGATCTCAGCATTTATCCTTTTGAAATGATTGTAAACCGCAACGGATACGACTTTCTTTGCGTAATCCTGTCCGATCACATATTCATCCAGCTGTTTCTTTAATGCATGAGGCTTGGGAATCCTCTTAAAATCAAATTCCTTTTCAATGTCTTCCTTTGATGACTTTTTAACCTTGTTACTGCGTCCCTGCATAGGTCCGCCAAGGTCTCCAAGATTTAAGAACTGGATATTCGGAAAACCGGGGATACCGAAACCGCCCCTTTTATTTTCTCCGGATTCTTTCTTTTCTGTATCCGGCTCTTTCTTATCCTGTTTATCCGACTCAGTATCTCCGGCAGTTTCATCTGATGCTGTCTTATCTGAACTGCTCTCGATCTTTTCTGCTGAAGCTGTTTCTGTGGAAGCCTTTGCCTGTTCTGACGGTATTTCTGTCATAAATGCAGAATAATCGAGCGGAATACCACTCATCTGAGACAGCATGTTCATATCAATACTTCCGATCTGATCCATGAACCGCTGCATGCAGTCGTTGCATATATTCATATTATTGGGAAAATGAAGCATCTTTCCTGCCACTGTATCAGGTCTTCTGCAAACAGTGCAGATCTCTACTTCTGTTTTACTGTTATTGTCTTTATTATCGCTCATTGTTCCTGTCTTTCTTATTCTTATCCTAATCCTATGTCACGATCGGTACTGTTCCGCCTTCTTGACCGTATACAGTCACGCCGCAAAAACTATGATAACACTAAAGGGACTGTTGCAACAACAGTCCCTCTATGAAGAATCTATTAACTTTTTATAAGATTTTACCAGAGATTACCAAAAATATCGTACAGACTGTTTCCGCCATACTGGCTCTCATCATTCTGATTTCCTTCATTCTGATTTCCTTCACTCTGACCGTCCTGTTCCTGTCCGGGCATATTCGGGTTAATATTCTGTTTACTCTGTCCCTGACTGCCGGAAGTATTTCCTGCGTCACCTGTTGAAGTTGAAAGTACTACAGAATACGTCTTTTCTGTATAACCGTAGTTATCGCTGTTCGGTTCCTGAACTACTACTTCAACTGTATCTCCGGCCTTGTAATAGGTCAGAAGTTCCTGCAGCTGTTCCATAGACTGTATGGTCTGACCATCAAGCGAAGTAATGATATCCTTTTCCTGAAGTCCTGCGCTCTCTGCACCTGTGTCCTTGTAAACTTTCGCAATATACACACCGCGAGGCATGCTGTACTGCTCAGAGATCTCACTTGTAACATCTCTTCCGGCTATTCCAAGATAACCACGTTCTTCTTCTGAAGCCTTTTTCTTTGTTGACTTATTCATGAGCTGCTCGATAATAGGCTTTGCAGTTGAGATCGGGATCGCATATCCCATGCCTTCAACCTCATCACTTGCAAGCTTTGCCTCGTTGATACCGATAAGATTTCCATTCATATCAAGAAGAGCACCGCCGGAATTACCGGGATTTATAGCAGCATCTGTCTGAATGAGCTTATGTGTACCGTTTTCAAGTGTAAGCTCTCTGTTTACTGCACTGACGATACCTGTTGTTACAGACTGTCCATAACCCAGCGCATTACCGATAGCTACTACCTGCTGGCCAACTTTCAGGCTGTCAGAGTCACCAAGTGTGGCAACTTTTATAGCACTAAGTGTATCAGATGACAGGCTGCTCTTATCAACTGCGATCACCGCAATATCAGCACTTTCGTCTTCACCCTTTATATTTGCTTCTGCAGATGTTCCGTCATCAAACTGAACACCAAGTGAATCTGCCTTGCTTACAACATGCTCATTTGTAACGATCAGAAGCTCTGATCCATTATCGCCAACAATTATTCCAGAACCTGCTGCTTCACCATTCTTACTGTACTGCTGACCCCAAAAATCCTGAACTGTCTCAGTATATTCATTTGTGATAGCTACTACTGCAGGCATTACATTTGATGCGACACCGGAAACATCCATTGAACCGAAAGTTACTGCACTTGTCGTGGTTGTTGTTCCGGAAACTTGTCCATCAGCTGTATTTGCGCTTATGGTAGTTGATGCAACTGACGAATCCTCTTTTTCCGGAACAGTTTCCTGAACTGTCTGTTCATTATTATTGTTTCCGTGTCCTGTTATGAGATTCACTGCAAACAACCCTGCTCCGGCAAACGCTCCGAATACCAGTCCAAGTGCAACCGCTGCCAGTGCTTTTTTCCAGAACGGAACGCGTTTTTTAGGCATCCCTGAACCATTATGATTCATCGGATTATTCGGGATATGCGAATTTCCGTTGTCTGCAAATTTATAATCAGCATAACGGTTTGCATTATTATTTCCACTTGAGCCTACATTCGGATAACCGGTACTGTATCTGCCGCCATAGCTGTTTCCGGTTCCGTAGGTACCTGTCTGACTGTTGTAACCTGTACCTGTGGGAGTTCCTGTTCTCTGACTATTGTACCCGGTTCCCGTTGTATTTCCAGTACTCTGACTGTAGTATACTGAACCGGTCGTACTTCCGGTACTCTGACTGCTATAGCTTGTTCCTGTTGTATTTTCTGTACTCTGGGTGTAGTATCTTGAACCAGTCGTACTACCTGTATTCTGACTATCTCCGGTATTTACTGATTCACTTTTATTTTCACTATAGCTGCTTCCTGTATCACCTGAACTTCCGGTGTATCCACCATATTCGTTTCTGTTTTCATCCATTGTATTTCCCTCTTTTCACAAAAAACAGTCCCAACCAAGGCTTATAGATCAAAGAATCCCAATGCACGTAGTGCATATAAAGCCTGTACAAGGATTTCTTGTTTCCTTTGTACAGGCTTTATATTAGCAACGAGTTGTGTTCAATTTGTGTTTCATTTTTTACAAATCTGTGACCCTTTGTATTTATTCTACAGTTACTGATTTTGCAAGGTTTCTCGGGTGATCAACGTCAAATCCCTTACCGAGAGAAACATAATAACCAAATAACTGAAGCGGGATAACAGCCAGTGAATTTGTAAAGAACTGATCTGTTTCCGGAATATAAACCGAATAATCCGCAACCTTTTCAATATCCGGATTATCTACATTTGTAACTGCCATTACAAACGCGCCTCTTGCCTTTACTTCACGGATATTGGAGATAGTCTTATCATAAAGGTCTTTCTGAGTTACCAGCGCAACTACGAGTGTTCCCTCTTCGATAAGAGAAATCGTTCCGTGCTTCAGCTCGCCTGCTGCATATGCCTCAGAATGAACATAGGAGATCTCCTTTAACTTAAGGGAACCTTCAAGAGAGAT
>CAMVTN010000147.1 GCA_947170415.1 uncultured Lachnospiraceae bacterium
GAAATATACGGTCCGCTTACAGTACCGTTTGAATTATCAAATGTAACTACCAGAGGATTGGTTACTGATGCCTGTGTAACAGTAGCGCCTGTAGAATCAGTACTGGTGAGAAGCGGTGTAAAATATTCTTCCTTTGCAGCTGCGTACTCTGCAGCTGTCTCTGGAGTTGTACCAGTCTTCTGATCACGGAAAATGGTCTTTCCCTTTGAATCAAGGATATCCGTGATAGTCAGATTATAATTTCCCTGAACCGTATTGCCGGAAGTATCCTTCACTGGAAGAAGCTTATACTGAACAGTATAGGAATATCCTTCATTATCAAAAATCTGTACATTTACCGTCTGTCCGTTGTCAGTTGAAAGAGCATCTGACTTCGCATCCAGGATTCCTGTGAAATATGCCTTACTCGTAGCATCCGCAGGAGATGTCTGATTATCTGCACTGTTTATCGGAAGTGTGGTGAGCTTACTGGTATCGATTACCACATCTCCATCTGTATTTGTTGTCGTTCCGTATCCCATTACTGGATAACCGTTAGCAGTCATTGCAAGTGTTCCCTTTGCATCGACTGTGAAAGCACCTGCTCTCGTATAAAACTGGTTATTTCCGTCGGTCACGATAAAGAAGGAATTTCCGTTGATCATGATATCAAAAGGATTTCCTGTAGTTTCTGTAGAACCGCCTGCTGTGATATTTGAGTAGATCGTTCCGTTTGTAACACCGAGACCTATCTGCTTCGGGTTGATACCGGCACGTCCTGTTGCCTCATTAGCACCTGTCGCACTCTGTGTTGTCTGATAAAGAAGATCCTTAAATGTAACCTGTGCTGTCTTATATCCAACTGTATTTACGTTAGCAATATTATTACCGATGACATCCATTTTTGTCTGGTGTGTCTTCAGGCCTGCAACGCCTGAAAAGAGAGATCTCATCATAAAGCAAATCCTCCTAGCGGCTGTTACGCTATAACAGCCCCATCAATATTTGAAAAGACCTGAGTCTTTGTATCGTTAGCATCCATGGCCGTGACAACCTTTTTACTTCCTGTATTAACGATAAACGCCAGGTTATCAACCATGACAAGTGAATCATTTATACCCTTCTCATTGGCTCTTTTGACACCGTCATTAAGCCTCTCAAGCTGCCTCTCATCGAGAACTATATTCCGGTCTGACAGGCGTTCTGCGGCGTGTTTTGTGAAAGTAACTCCCTGCTGTTTTTCTGTAAGGATATCAGCAAAAGATCTGCTCTCAACCGCCTTATTTTCAGTCGCTCTGCCTGCTCCGGGACTACCGTTCAGGTATCTTTGAGTTAACTCCTCTATGGAAGGATATGTTCCGTTATTTATCTTCATCTCGGTTCAGCTCCTTCTTCCCCGTGACACGTATGATCAGCTGTCAAACTTATAGCCATACTTCTTCATCGCCTCAACATACTGAACAATGCCCTTCTGGATATCAGCCGACAGGAATGTCTTCTGATAGTCACTCATAGCACTATAGATCGTATTCATACTCTTGATCTGCTCATAGTATTCAGCTGCATTATTTACATTGATAGCATTGACATTTGGAAGCTTCTCATATGCTGCCTTAAATTCCTTTGCCAATGCTACGGCATCTGCATAAGTCGCATCCCATACCTCAGTCACGGCATCCAGATCATAAAGATTATCATTAACAGATACCTTTACCTTTGATCCCTGCATGGTCACATAGTCAACTTTTCCGGTTATCTGAGTTGTTGCTCCGGTCGCCGGATTGGTATAGTCAACCGTTACCAGATTTCCTACCATCATGGTAGCTCTCTGCATCTCTGTGGTAAGGCTTATATTCTGCATCTGCTCAAGCTGTGAGAATGTTGCGAGCTGTGAAACATACTCGGTATTATCCATCGGCTCCAGCGGATCCTGATACTTCATCTGTGCAACGAGGAGCTGAAGAAACTGCTCCTTTTCCACCATAGAGTTACTCTTTTTATTATTCTCGGTTTCAGTACCGGCATTTATGATCTGCCCATCTCTAACTATTGCACTTGTAGCCATATATTTATCCTTTCACGAATAATACTTACTAAGCCGTGAAGTCAATTCTATTGCCGTTCTGTCTCATTATCCTGCGGGCAAGAGCTTCGCTCTCATCTTCCTCTCCTGAAGCAAGGTCATCAACCTCATCTCCGCCGTTACTGAGATTTATCCTTCTAAGTCTGGCACTCTTTTGTGCATCGTCCGCACCTTCAGAATTTTGACCCGGATGCTGGTCTCCCATAAGATTTCTCTCAAATTCATGGCTTGCCAGCGTGACTTCCACATGCTCTACCTTTAATCCCTGAGACTGAAGTGTTTCTCTCAGTTCTGCGACCTGTGTTTCAAGAGCTGCTTTTACGGCTGCGTTCTGAGCCATAAACTGTGCTGTTATAACACCTGCCTTAGATTCGATATGAAGTGCCAGTTTTCCGAGTGATGCTGGATTAAGCTGCATCTCCATAGATGTTGATTCTGCATTTAGCGAGATCTTCACCTGACTCTCGATCTGGTTCATAATATCCCGAATCTGTTCATAGGTATCGGCATAAGATATTGTGGTTTCAGAAGCAGTTTCATTTACTGCGCTGTTAAGATTCTGTTCGAAAAGATTTGAAGTACCCTGTGAAGCATTCTGCTGGAATCCGTTCTCCAAGAAGCCTTTGTTCTCCGAGCGATTTCCGGTCTTCGTTTCTTCAGGTACTGCAAAGCGGTTCTCCGTTACAGGTTTATCCTCTTCTTCTCTCTCAATGATTCTCTCCGGCTGACTGTCCGGTCTGACGATCTCCGAGGAAGTTTTTACGGTTTCCGCTGGGGTCCCTGCCGTATCTTTATCCTCTTTAGAGAGTATCGGATTTTCTTTAGCGTCTTTTTCAACTGCTTTTTCTGTGTCATCCTGTTTTTCATCCGGGATTTCTTTATCCCGGTTATCGATCACTACTACCTGTGGTCCTTCCTCTTTCGGAAGATCAAATTTCTGTACAGGTTCATCGTTTATCTGAGACTTTTCTGCGGGATTTTCATTTCCTTGTATCTTTGCTTCGAGTTCCTTAAGCATTCCTTCAAATTCTTCCGGAGATAGATCCAGTTCCTGTAAAAGGTCTGCCATGGTTTCTCTCTGCACTGCCTGTAATTCCGTTACCACTGTGTAAAGTGATTCATCAGTGATCAGCGCTGCAAGATCTGTATTCGATAGTTCGGATACCAATAAGGTCATGTTCTCGGTCTTAAGGAGATCCATCACCGTGAGTCCCAGAACTTCCATCGCATTTTCGATATCTTCTTCTGAAACGCCGAGTTTTTCTGCGATTTCTTCTTTGATCTTGTCGATTGCATCCTGAACCGCATCTCTTACATCATCCGGAATGTTGTTTTCGGATGTTCCGTCATTCGAAACAGATTTTGTGTTTTTGCCGGTCACATCTGCTGATCTCTCTGCGTTCTTTGAATCTGCACCGCCCTTAGCCTGGGGATTATTCACTGCTTTACTTTTGTCATCACGATTCAGATTATTCACCTGATCCATCAGCTTCTTACTGTCAGTCGATGGTTTTAAGGATGACTGCAATGATGCTTTGGGCTGATCTGAAGCCGCTCCTTTTAAGATGTCTCCAAAGGAAGTTCCCGCTTCTTTTTCAACCTTTCCGTTTACGGGAATTATCCCTGAAACGTCCGCGGCTCCGCGCAGAGTCTGCAGTCTGACATTTGCTGTTGTCATCTGTTTCCTCCTTTCTCTTAAATTTTTAAGGAACAAGTAAAGAAATAATTTTGATATATTTTTCCTTTACTATCTTTTTTATCGGACAAGCGAGTCCGAATCTGAACCTAAAAAACCGGAAGTCTTTAAAAGGCTTCCGGTTTATAATTTGTTTAATTTGCACTATTGCCACTTGTGGTCGAAAGATTTGCGAGCGATCCGCCGCTGCTTCCTCCCGATGAACTTGAGGTTGTTTCAGGTTCCATTATCTTTGTAACCTGCGCTGCTATTTCAGGATCCATGGCTCCGAGGATAGAACCTCTGGCATCTGTTCCCATATTCTTCAGGATTTTCGCAACCAACGTCAGATTATTCGTCATGGTATTAAAGATACCTGCGGCTTCCTTTGCCTTCATTGAAGAATATGCCTTTGCATACTCCTGAATCTCCTCGTCCTCCGCCTCTTTCTTCACAGCCTCTTTATACAGGATCTGTGCATTAGTAGGATCTATCTCCTCGTAATACTTTCTGTATTCGGAAACCGAAGGAGCATTATCATTAAATACTACTTCGTTGTAAAACTCATCCTTGATCTTTTCAAACTCAACCTGATTTGCTTCAAAGGTCTTGAGTCTCGCAACTTCTCCCTGTAGATCCTGAATAGTCTGATTCTGCATATTAGAGTTTTTCTGGGCATCGGTCAGCTGATTCTCAAGTTCTTTTATGCGGGCCACCGCATCTTCCAGATTGTCATATCCTGCGGCTTCCGCACCTTCTTCACCTATCCCGTTTTCACTGACTCCCGTGTATCCCGGAAGGATCCTGTTTATCACAGGCACATCCTTAAGCACCGGCGTCAGTACTCCTGATCCAAATCCTCCCACATCAAGCTTAACAAGGAGCGCAAGGATAGCAAGCCAGATCAGGATTATGAAAATAGTCACGAGAACTACCGACAACGCACCACTGTCGTCATCCTCTTCCTCTTCAGGCGCATTCGGATCACCGTTTTTCTTTAATTTTTTGTCTTCCTTCTTTTTTGACTTTTTCTTGTTTTCTTCTCCATTTTCCGGAGCATTATCCTTATCTGCCATTATAC
>CAMVTN010000148.1 GCA_947170415.1 uncultured Lachnospiraceae bacterium
TTTTGATTATGATAAATTCTTTAAGAAATATGCTGAATTAAATTGCTCTATAGTGGTTTACAGCCAGGAATTGACTCAGCTGTCGCAGGATGTTCATCCGTTAAATTTCACAAGGACAAATGTTCCGGCTCAGCAGTTTGATGAATTTTATAAGACTTATGATGTAAAGCAGGGCGACAAGATGTATCTCGCACCTGAAGACAGACTTGTGATCTGGTGATAAAAAATCCAGTTTGATATCGTAATGATAGCAAACTGGATTTTTTTAACTTATAGGAAGAGCCTACGGCTCCCGCTCTGATAAATAGAATTCAATGTAGATTTGCTCACACCTCAGGTATAGCAGGGATTTCTGCTGTGCAGTGAGGGCATCTGGTTGCTTCGATGTGGATCTCTGACTTGCAGAAAGGGCAAGTCTTGACTGTCGGTGCAGCCTCTTCCTCAGCGTCTTTCTTAGCTGAGAATTTGTCGCGGACAGTATTCATTCCCTTTACAAGGAAGAAGATCACGAGAGCCATGAGCAGGAAATTGATCACTACAGTAATAAATACACCGTAGTTCAGTGTAGCAGCACCGGCCTCCTGAGCAGCGGCAAGTGTAGCATAGTGTGAACCGTCGAGTGAGATGAACCAGTTCTCGAAATTGATACCACCTGTCAGGACACTGATCACCGGCATGATGATGTCATTAACAAGAGAATTGATGATGCTCTGGAACGCACCGCCGATGATAACACCGACTGCCATGTCCATTACATTTCCGCGCATGATAAATTCCTGGAACTCTCCTACAAAACCTTTTGTCTTATCGGACAATTTTTTCGCCTCCCTTATTTTAAGAATAAACGTATTGTTTGGTACGATCCGAAAAGCCCCTTGCGTTGAAAGATCAGATACGTACGTATTTATGTACATTCTATCATTTTGGATGTGTTACGACAATTTGCTTTTGATGATTTGGAACAAAAAAATGAACAAGATAAAATAACAAGCTGTGTTCTAAGATTTGTACAAAAATAACACAAGAAACCTAAGTGCATTTAAAAGAAAACAGCGGTTACATAAAAATATTACGTAAACAAACGCGAGTTACATAATATAATTACGTGAACAATATAATGTAAACCAAAGAATAATCTGACAAGTATACAATAACGCCAATAACGCTATTTTCTACGATCTAAGGACATATTTTTGCTGCAGGAGGTAAACATAACTTTTTTGCACTTTAATGAAAGATAAGGTTCGAGTTTGACAAAAATGTTCTTGGGATGAAAAGAGTCTGATAAAAAATGATTGATTTCCACTCAAAAGAATGTTATTATTTATGAAAATTTAATGATTTAGCGTCCTAAAGTGAATACAGGGAAGGATATCAACGCAGGTATGTTCCAAAAACAGGAACACCTGCGTTTTTTTACATAAATAGCGCTTTTGGGCGATCGGAACTGTTGACTGGTTTAGAGGAGGTATTAGTTATGATTGAAAAGATCTCAAGTATGAACGCATCTGTGAACGGGTTTGTGTGGGGAGTCCCTATGCTGATCCTGCTTATTGGTACCGGAATAATGATGACCATTAGAAGTGGTTTTTTTCAGGTGTCCCACTTCAAACACTGGATACATCATACGATAGGCGCGATCTTTACAGATAAAAAAGTAACGGCACATACAGAAAAACAGGATAAATCAATAAGTCAGTTTCAGAGTCTTTGTACGGCTCTCGCGGCTACGATCGGAACCGGTAATATCGCCGGTGTGGCAGCGGCTATCGTATCCGGTGGTCCCGGTGCTATATTCTGGATGTGGATCGTATCATTTTTCGGGATGATGACAAACTATTCAGAAAATGTACTCGGAATCTTTTACCGCAGAAAGAACAGTAAGGGAGAATGGTGCGGCGGTGCTATGTATTACCTCAGAGAAGGTCTTGGTTCAAAGAAGGGCTGCGCTGCTATCGGCAAAGGGCTTGCCGGACTGTTTGCATCTTTCTGTGTACTGGCATCTTTCGGTATCGGAAATATGACACAGGTAAATACAATCGCAGCAAATATGAATGCAGTATTTAACATCCCGACATTCATCATCGGAATAATCCTCATGATCCTCGCTGCGATCGTAATCGTCGGCGGTATCAAGAGAATAGGTACTGTAACAGAAAAACTCGTGCCTTTCATGGCAATTGCTTATGTGATCGGTGCAGTAATAATCATCGCAGTAAATGCAGGACGTTTTCCTGCTGCTTTCGTTGCAGTTATCCGCGGAGCATTTGCACTTAAGGCAGTTGGCGGCGGTATCGTAGGTTATGGCGTAATGCTTGCAGTTACATGGGGTATGAAGCGCGGCGTATTCTCGAACGAAGCAGGTCTTGGATCATCTGTAATGGTTCATTCAGCATCAAACGTAAAAGAGCCTGTAGCTCAGGGTATGTGGGGAATTTTTGAAGTATTTGCTGACACTATCGTTGTCTGTTCACTTACAGCATTTGCAATCCTCTGCTCAGGAGTAGTAAATCTTGAAGACGGAACAATGATCTCGGACGCAGCGTCCACAGCTCTTGTATCTGAAGCATTCTCGACAGTATTCGGAAAATTCGGTGCAGGTTTCATCGCATTTGCGATCCTGCTTTTTGCTTATTCAACAGTTCTTGGATGGAGCCAGTACGGACTGCGTGCGTTTGAGTATCTCTTTGGTGAAAAATCTACCATTATCTATAGAGTAGTATTTGTAGCATTCATCCTCGTAGGCGCAACAATGAACCTCCAGCTCGCATGGGATCTTTCAGATACATTTAACGGACTCATGGCTATCCCGAACCTTATCGGTGTAATCTCCTGCAGCGGAACAGTACTTGCCATCACAAAGAACTATGTAGAAAGAAAGATCAAAGGCAACACTGAATTAAGTCCTTTGTATTCTGCGTATGATGACATCCAGAACGCCCAGGAAGAAGCAAACGACGGAGATATCTCTGATATAGAAGGAATTGAACCCGGATTTAATTGATAATTGATATGTTTTGTAACTGATAATCAGAAACACGCATTTACTGCGGGGTTCGTACGAAAGTTTTCACTGAAATAGGACCTATAAAAGCTGAGAACCTGTGATAAATTCGCAGGATTCTCAGCTTGGTTTTTATTCAAGAAAATAAGTTGGTATATTAGATTCTAACCATGTTGTTTCCAGTAGTGAAAACGTAAGTGTAAAACGTATAACTATATCCTGGAGCAATCAGCCGGCAGCACTTAGCGAATACGCTGCCCGAATAGGAAATTTCTGCGCACTGTTTGAGATGCGAAGCATCGAGTTGGGCAGAAATTTCCGAGTATATGAGGGCAGTGCGTGAGTTTAGTGCAGTCCGAGCGCGAAAGGATATAGTTATACGTTCTACACGTACATTGATGCGAAAATGAGTATGTATAATGTTTCTAGCATATGAAACGGTACATTTTACCTCAGTCAGTAAAGAATTATCAAAAAAGTCCGATAGACTTAAATGGGGCGTGAAAAAAACATTGTTAAGAAAAAATCACAATGTTCTTGCTAATTATTAACGAAACGGTCATAATATATACCGATATTTTTCGTGCATGCCTACATATAATAATAGGAAACCGATCAAGGATTCCTGACGGCATCAGAGAAGGAGGATTATTTAAATGATTAATTGGAAAAATCTTGATACACTGAAGTCTTTTGAAGAACTCGGCAAAGTAGCTCGTGTAGACCTCGTAAAGGCTATGAGCGGCGAAAGCGGAGCAGAGCGTGTAAAGAAGTACTCCGTACCGATGGCTGAGGGAATGGCGTATAACTATGCTGCAAAAGAAGTAGATGATGACGTACTCGCAGCACTTGCAAAGCTTGCTGATGAAGCACAGCTTACAGAAAAGTACGAAGAGCTCTACAACGGCGCAGTTATCAATACAGGTGAAAAGAGAATGGTTCTTCACCAGCTCACACGTGGACAGCTTGGTAACAAAGTAGAAGCTGACGGCGTAGACAAGAGAGAGTTCTACGAGAAAGAGCAGAAGAGGATTGCTGAGTTTGCAGAAAAGGTACACTCCGGTGCTATCGCAAATGCAGCAGGCGAGAAGTTCACAACAGTAGTACAGATCGGTATCGGCGGAAGTGACCTTGGTCCGCGCGCTATGTACCTCGCTCTTGAGAACTGGGCAAAGAAGAACAACAAGTTCAAGATGGAAGCAAAGTTCATCAGTAACGTAGATCCTGATGATGCATCAGCAGTACTTAACTCCATTGATGTAGCACACTCCATCTTTATCCTTGTATCAAAGTCCGGTACAACACTTGAGACACTTACAAATCAGTCCTTCGTAATGGATGCACTGAAGAAGGCTGGTCTTGAACCGGCTAAGCATATGATCGCTGTAACATCCGAGACATCACCGCTTGCACACAGCGATGACTTCATCGAAGCATTCTACATGGATGATTATATCGGCGGACGTTATTCCTCAACATCAGGCGTAGGTGGAGCAGTACTTTCACTCGCATTTGGTCCTGATGTATTCGCTGAGTTCCTTGACGGAGCAGCAGCTGAGGATAAGCTCGCTACAGAGAAGGATCTCATGAAGAACCCGGCAATGCTTGACGCACTTATCGGTGTATATGAGAGAAACGTACTTGGTTATCCGAGCACAGCAATCCTTCCGTACTCTCAGGGACTTAGCCGTTTCCCGGCACACCTGCAGCA
>CAMVTN010000149.1 GCA_947170415.1 uncultured Lachnospiraceae bacterium
TGGAAATAACAAGCTTTGACAGGTAATGATAAGTAGTGAAATTGGCATCAGGATCATCCCGACGCTGAAGAGCGTCTCGGATCGCTGAAATCCGAGACAAATTTACCGAAATTCAGCGAGCAAACGGGTACTTCGGAAAGACCCATTTTTACAGCAATCCTCGCACTGAATGGTGGATTTGAGTGGATTAGTGCGGACAGTAAACCGAAATCATCATGGATGAGTACGGATTACAGATCAAATGAATAAAATGTCTTAAGGAACAGCCTTAGGAAACAGCGAAGGCACTTCGTTACTGGCTTTACAGCCGGTGATGGGGTGCCTTCTTTTTGTTTTCTGCCTATGAACCAAACCTGTGATCAAGTGAGTCAAAAGTGAGTCAAACGGAAAATCGGAGGGTTATCGTCCGTCAGGATAAAGCCAGACGGAGACTTCGATCAAGCAGGAGGTCAGCATGAAAAAAGACAAAGCAGAGATCCTCTTGGAAGAAGAGGAAGAAGTAGGCGGATTTCCGAATCTGGATAAATATCTGGAAGGCAGGGAACGCCATTGGGTGACTTACACCGAAGGAGCAAGGATGTACCGGATTCCATATTATTCATTTGTCCGGTTGGCAAGAGAAGCAGAAGCTCATTTCTGCATGAGAAAAACGGCAATCGTAGATGTGGATCTGATCGAGCAGTATTTGGCAGATCATCCGGATGTAGCAGACAGAATTCAGTCAGTCAGGGAGGTATGAGCATGAAGAAGAGAAAAGAATTGAGCGTGGAACAGCTGCAGAGTTTGGTAATGAACGGACGGCTTAAGAAGTTCGTGAGCATCGAAGAGGGAGCACTCCTTTATTCCGTCGGAAAGAACACCTTCCGCGAGATGGCAACGGATGCTCAGGCTCTTTACAGGATCAAGCGCAGGGTACTTGTAAATTTGCAGAAGATGGATGAGTACATGGAACTGTTTGCAGAAGATAACTAAGGAGGACGTGTTATATGAGTAAGGTGATTTCAGTATGTAACCAGAAAGGCGGATGCGGTAAAAGTAACGTTTCGGTGAATCTTGCTGCCGCACTTGTAAAGCAGGGACAGAAGGTACTTGTGGTGGATGCGGATCCTCAGGGCAGCTGCACGATAAGCCTGGGATATCCTCAGCCGGATGAAATGGATTATACACTTGCAGATATCATGATGGAGATCGTAAACGGAGAAAAGCCGGATGCTGATAAGGCGATGCTTCATCAGGAAGAGGGCATCGATCTGATCCCGGCAAATATCACTCTTTCGGCTCTTGAAGTTTCGCTGGTCGGAGTAATGAGCAGGGAGATGATCATGAAGGAATTTATCGATTCCGTCCGTGACAGATATGATACGGTGCTGATCGATTGCATGCCGTCACTGGGTGTGATGACGATCAATGCACTGGTGGCAACAGATTCCGTGATCATTCCGACATCCACGGCATACCTGCCGGTGAAGGGATTGCAGCAGCTTCTGGCTACAATCGGAAAAGTGAAGAAGCAGCTCAACAAGGATCTGAAGATCGAAGGAATCCTGCTTACGATGGTGGATCTTCGGACGGTATATGCCAGAGATATGATGAATGTGGTTCTCAGAACTTATGGAACCGGATCGGGTGTAGGCGTATTTGAAAGCTTTATCCCATATTCTGTAAGAGCTGCGGAAAGCAGTGCGGAAGGTATCAGTATTTTCAAACATGATCCCGATGGCAAGGTGGCAGCGGCGTATTCGGATTTGGGAAGGGAGTTGATGGCTGTATGAAAAAACAGAGACCAGGCGAAAAAGTGCAGCTCATGACGGTGGACGAACTGCTGGGCGTTCCCGATGAAGAGGCTACCACAGAAATAAAGATAGATGAGATCGATGGCTTTAACGGACATCCCTTTAAGGTTCTGGATGACGACAAGATGGATGATCTGATGAAGAGCATTAAGCTGAACGGGATTTTGACACCGGTGCTGGTAAGGCCTCAGCCGGACGGCAGGTACGAAATGATTTCCGGCCACAGACGTTTGCATGCAGCAAAGCTTGTGGGACTGGAAGCGATACCGGCGATCATCAGAGAACTTGATGACGATGATGCGACCATCATCATGGTCGAGGCGAATCTGCAGAGGGAAGAGATCCTTCCGAGTGAAAAAGCATTTGCGTATAGGATGCGCTATGAGGCGGTAAAACGCAAGGCAGGCAGACCGGGGAAGAGCGGAAAAGTAGTGAACGGAAGGACGGCAACCATAGCCGAAAAAAATGCGTCTCAAAATGAGACAAATTTCTGCGTGAGATCTGATTATGAACTGGCAGAGGAACTCGGTGAGAGCAGAGCCCAGCTTCAGAGATACATCCGGCTGACAGAACTGATACCGGAGCTTCTGGAGCTGGTGGACCAGAAGAAGATCCCACTCATGACGGCTGTGGATATTTCCTTCATCGGGACACAGACTCAGAAATATCTGTACGAGTATATCAAGGCAAACGGGATGGTGAAGTCCTATCAGATTACGGCTCTTCGGAAGTATCTGAATGATGCCAAGTCAATATCTCAGCCTGAATTGATAAAGTTGCTGGGAAACAATGTGACAGGGCGGAACCAGTCAAAGAACATCGTTCTTACGGAAAAGAAGCTGCAGAAATATTTCTCTTCCAATTATTCGCAGGCCGACATGGAGAAGATCCTTTTCAGGCTGTTGGATAACTGGAAGGCGGAACAGGAGAAATAAAGAAAGTGAGGGCATGATTATGAAGTTTAAGGAATATAGAAATATGAAGGTCTATGAGCAGTCGGGCTATCGCTACAAGAGCACGCCGACGATCATGTTGAAAGGTCAGTGGCTGCGGGATCTCGGCTTTGATGCTGGTACTCCGATCACGGTACGTTGTGAGGGTGGCAGGCTCACCATTACCAGGGCAGATGAGGTTGTGGCGGACTTCAGGGAGATCAAAGCAGAGCCGGTGATGTGTGTGGCTGAGGCAGCAGGCGGATATGGGAGGTGTTGAGTATGGATGCGAGGACTATTTCTAGAATCAGAACAGCGGTATATGTGATACTGCTTGTGGGGATTGCACTGGCGATTGTTTATAGGGAAGAGATCGGAGCGTGGCTTATTAGTGAGCTGGCATCCGGCACGGACAGTCAACTGCAGCAGTTGCTGAGATAGGAGGGGCTTATGTTTAGTGCGGAAGAACTTAATGCTCTGGATCGGAAGTATTTTGCCGTAATTGCAGTAAATGACTATGATGTAACGATCATGAGCAGGAACACAGGGCATTACTGGTATATGCATAACCCAGAGTATCCGGAGACTGGTACTATCATCCTTTTCCATCGTCATTCTGGAAATCTGCCATATCACTTTCAAAAGCGGGAAAAAAGCCTGGGGTCTGCAGTTAGGTATATTAGGAAACATGATCGGTTCCAATTGAATGGTCGTAAGTGGTAAAAACTAAATAATCGTTAGTTACGAGATCCCCTAAATTGCGCAATTTGTGCTTTAGGGGATTTGTAATTATAATTACTTTTATAATGTAAATATATGATAAAATACAATGAAAAAATAAATTGTAATTACAATCTGTTCATGATAAGATTGAATCTGTATAGGTAGGTTTAGAAGGCAGGAGGACTGGCGAATGCAGAAAAAAGGCATAGTCCCTATGGAACATCTCAATATCGGAGAGTTTAACAGAGGACAATCATCAAAGCTTTTGAGAAATCTCTCGGAAGAAGACAAGACTGCTTTTATATTGAAGAATGGAAAGCCGATGGCAGTAGTAATGTCATATGAGCGCTATGAACGGCTATTGGCCAAGGGGATTGATATAAATGACTGCTGATTTCCTATGCGGCGGTAATCAATTATAAAACAGGAGGATCATGTAAAATGAACAAACATCAGCTGGCATCTACAATATGGGAATCGGCAAATCAGATGCGGTCAAAGATTGAGGCAAACGAGTATAAGGATTTTATCCTTGGATTTATTTTTTATAAGTATCTGTCAGAGCGTGAGCTGGAATTGTTTCGTAAGGAAAAGCTTAGCGATTCTGAGATTAAGAAGGTGAATGAAAAGGATGTTAAGTATGCTAAGCATGTTCGTGAGACATTGGGCTATTTCATTGCTTATGACAATTTGTTCTCAACATGGCTTGCAAAGGGAAGTGATTTCGACGTTAAAAACGTCAGAGATGCGCTTTCTGATTTTGATCAGAATATTGACGATGTTTACAAAAAGGTATTCGAGAAAATTTTTAATACGCTCCAGACAGGAATGTCTAAACTTGGAGAGACCTCTGGATCACAAACTAAAGCGGTCAAAAAACTCCTAAAGCTCATCAAAAAGATTCCGATGGATGGAAAGCAAGACTATGATGTTTTAGGGTTCATTTATGAATACTTGATCAGCAATTTTGCGGCCAATGCTGGAAAGAAGGCGGGCGAGTTCTATACACCGCATGAGGTGTCTGTTTTGATGTCTGAAATTGTGGCAGAGCATTTGAAAGACAGAAGACAGATAAAGATTTATGATCCAACTTCCGGATCAGGATCACTTCTCATAAACATAGGAAAATCAGCGGCAAAATATATCAGTGGTGATGGCAAGATTGATTACTATGCTCAGGAATTAAAGGAGAATACTTTCAACCTTACGAGAATGAATCTTGTTATGA
>CAMVTN010000150.1 GCA_947170415.1 uncultured Lachnospiraceae bacterium
GGCAGATGATGATGTTCGTGAGTGGGGAACTCAGAACTGGGATGAAAAATCAGCGGCTTATTCCGAGCAGGGATACGTGCCTATTTCCATGAAGAATGATTTCCTGCAGATATATCCTGAGAATATATTAAAAGCGGACCAGCAGTATATAGAAACTGCTGATGCGAAAGTCGCCGATAATAGTAATGGCGCTAAGACGGAAGATAAGAAGGACGAAGCAAAGACGGAAGAAGCAGCTTCAGCAGATGCAAATGTGACCAATGAGATCGTGAATGATGAGAATGTCAGAAATTCTCTTTCACGCGAGGGATGCACACTAGAGCAGGTTGTAGTTCTTAGCCGTCATAATATCCGTTCTCCTTTATCAGGTGCAGGTTCTGCGCTGGATACGATCACACCGCATGAATGGTTCAAGTGGTCTTCTGAAGCAAGTCAGCTGTCAGTAAGAGGCGGCGACCTTGAAACAGATATGGGACAGTATTTTCGAAAGTGGCTTGAGTCAGAGGGATTATTTGAACCTAATTACAGACCGGCAGACGATGCCGTAAGGATCTATGCAAATTCAAAGCAGAGAACGATCGCAACTTCTCAGTTCTTTGCAGCAGGACTTTTACCTGTAGATAATGCGGAGATCGAGTATCATGTTGATTTTGATACTATGGATCCTGTATTCAATCCTTCACTTACATATTCCTCTGATGCATATGCAGAAAAAGCAGAGTCCGAGATCCATGAACTCTATGATTCTGCGATAAATGATCTCGCAGACAACTATCAGCTTCTTGAAGATGTGGTAGACGTTAAGGATTCTGAAGATTACAAAAATGGTAATTTTACAGGATTAGCGACTGATGATTCAGAATTTGCTTTTGAAGAGGGGAAAGAGCCTGCGGTTGCCGGTTCACTGAAGACCGGTTGTCAGATAAGTGATGCGCTTGTCCTGCAGTATTACGAGGAACCGGATGTGAATAAGGCCGCATTTGGTCATGATCTGTCTCCTGAGGATTGGGAAAAAATATCTGAGATAAAGGATGTTTACGTAGATGCATTATTTACAGCACCTTCCGTAGCTGTAAATGTAGCACATCCTCTTCTTGAAGAAATGAAGAAAGAACTCGGCACAAAGGGCAGACAGTTCACATTCCTTTGTGGACACGACTCCAATATCGGAAGTGTATTAGCTGCTCTGGATGCAGAAACATACAGCCTTCCGAATACGATAGAAAAAAAGACACCTATCGGATCAAAGCTTGTAATTTGCAAGTGGAAGGATAGTGCAGGTAAGGAAAAGATCAGCCTTGATATGGTATATCAGACGACAGATCAGCTTCGTGATATGTCGCTCCTTGGAACAGAGAATCCTCCGGGAATCTACAGTCTGAAATTAAAGGATCTGAAAGCAGATGAAAATGGTCTGTACGAAGTCCAGGATGTTCTTGACCGCTTTACTGATGCAATAGATGCCTATGACACCATAATGGACGAAGAGTCTTCACAGAAAGCAGCATGACGCTTCATCCGACTCACTAAAAAATAAAAAGGCAAAGTTTAAGGGAATTACGGTATCACCACAGTTTTACCATAATTCCCTTACATCATTTTATCGTTTACGTCTGTCGTGAGTCTTGTAGTATTCGTTCTTAGCTTCGTACATACGCTCGTCTACGATCTTGATGATCTCATCCATGGAATTTGATTCCAGATTAAAAATTCCCCAACCTATAGAGGTCGATAGCTGATACGGTTTACCGCTTACCAGATTGTAATCAGAAAGATTGTGCTGGATTTTGTCGATATACTCCCGGCCTACAGCTTCGTCAGCTGTATTCAGCAAGACAATGAATTCGTCTCCACCATATCTAACGACTATACCTCTCGTCCCAACAGTTCTGTTTATGATACCTGATGCTTCTATAAGTGCTACATCACCTTCAGAATGACCATAAGTATCATTGATATTCTTAAAATTATTCAGGTCAAACATCATCAAAGCAAATGACTTTTGTCCGAGTTTCAAGTCTTTGAGATAATGTCTGTTGAAGAGACCCGTTAGATTATCGATCTGTATATTTCTATTTTGTATATACATGACCATAAGAGTCAGCCCGATCGCGGCACTTGGCCATATAGACGAAACTCCGTAAAAATGGGTCTGAACATAAAGTCCAAAGAAAACAGGTGATACAAATGATATAACAGGGAAAACTTTGAAAATACCACCGTTAAATCGTGAGTAAATATAAATTACGACTGCAACAGCAATAAAAAAGTTTCCGATAGCAGTATGAAGAAAATAAGCAGATAAACGATGATATCTATTTGATTCATCCAGATAAAAAAGTATAGGCTTAAATAGATTAATGAAAAGGACTGCCAGACCAACTATATCAGCCACAGCCATCATTCGGATCAGTGTTTTTGAATTTTTGCCTCTGCAGATATTTTCGATAAGTAACAAAAAAGCCGGACCAAAGATAAGATTTGAAAGGTACAATAAGAAATTCCCGACATAAACTACCGTCCATGCAAGCTTTCCCGGATGACCGTCAAAAGCAAATACTATCGGATCAATGATACAGCAAACAATAGTAGTTATATCCAGAATATATAGAATAATAGCATCCTGTTTTTTTAGCAGATGGAATGAGTTTTCAAATAAAATTCCAAGAGCAAGTGCTAACCCCATTCCATTAGCGATAAAGATCGCGAGTAGATTAACTTCCATGATAATCCCCCTTATCTTTTTTATATCGGCTAATTTAGAGATAATCAATACTACACTTTCGAAATTAAAAAAAGAGAAAAATATAATAGGATGAGTACGTGAGAAAGTGCAAAAAAATGCACTTGTTTTGGGTTAAAATGATAAAAGGGGCAGTAGATTTTTACTTTTGGCCCTGACATCATATCATGCAGAGATAATGAAAAAATGAGGGGATAAAAGATATGTTGACTAATAGGATCGTTAAGCGAAAAGATATGTTATCCTGTGCTCTTTGCAGCGATGCACCGTGTACATCGGCCTGCCCACATCAGGATCCGGCAAAAGCGCTCAGATCTATCTGGTTTGATAATGAAGATGTTGCGGCGTTGGAACTTGCGGATAGTTATCGATGTCTTTATTGTGATGCTCCTTGTGAAAAGCGATGCATACGAGCCGGAAAGGTCCCGATAAGGGAAATAATCCAGAAACTCTGTAAAGAGGTTAAAGAACAGGCAGAAGTTGAGCTTCCGAAAAATGAAGACAGGCTTCGCTGTGATATTTGTGGTATTGAATTGGAAAATCCATTTTTGCTTTCGTCATCCGTAGTCGCATCTTCTTACGATATGTGCGCGAGAGCTTTTGAAGCGGGATGGGCTGGCGCCTGCTTTAAGACTATATGCTCCTTTGATATTCATGAGGCTTCCCCCAGATTTTCTGCTATCACCGGTGATAACGGAAGCATCGTGGGATTTAAGAATATAGAACAACTCTCAGACCACAGCGTAGCTGAAAATATGGAGATCTTTCGGCGTCTTAAAGAAAAGTACCCGACTAAATTCATCCTGGCTTCCATCATGGGGCAGGACGAGGAGGAATGGGAGACACTTGCACGGCAGTGCGAAGAAAATGGCGCAGATGCGATAGAACTTAATTTTTCCTGTCCTAATATGCAGGAAGACGGCATGGGCAGTGATATCGGTCAGATCCCCGATCTGGTAGAGAAATATACAAGAGCCGCAAAACGAGGTACAAGTATCCCAGTTCTCGCTAAGCTCACTCCAAATGTTGCAGAGATGAGTCCGGCGGCAGAAGCAGCTCTAAGAGGCGGCGCTGACGGTATCGCTGCGATCAATACCATAAAGAGCGTGATGGGTGTAAATCCTTATACTTATGTGTCTGCTCCTGCAGTTAGGGGAAAGTCTGCTATCGGAGGCTACAGCGGCAATGCGGTCAAGCCGATCGCATTGAGATTCATTTCTGAGCTCGGAAAGAATGGTAGTCTCTCGGGAATCCATATCAGCGGTATGGGAGGAATAGAAACATGGAGAGATGCGTTGGAATTTATCCTTATGGGAGCAGGTTCAATACAGATCACAACTGCTGTCATGCAATATGGTTATCGGATAATTGATGATCTGAAAGCCGGATTAAATTATTACCTCAAACAATTTGAGATCAGAAGTGTTAAAGATATCATAGGTGCAGGACTTGATTATATCAGTGAAAGCACGAATGTACTGGAACGTGATACGGTCCTGTTTCCAAAGTTTGATAAAACAAAGTGCATCGGCTGCGGCAGATGTTTTATATCATGTATGGACGGAGGTCATCAGGCAATACGATTTGAAAACAGAACACCTTATTTAGATGGAAGCAAATGTGTTGGATGCCATCTTTGTATGCTGGTATGCCCGGGCGAAGCGATATCTCCCGGAAGAAAACGAATAAACAGATGATTTATTGTAGACAATAATTTCCTCATCCTCGATTATCGGGATGGGGAAATTTTTGTTTTTTAACCCATATATTTAGTGTAAAATAGTAGTGATAACAGGTCTATCCGTATAGACGATAAGACCTTGAGGACATGAATGCAGATATTAAAAAGTATGGGAGGACGTAAAATGAAGTGGCATAAGTTTTTTGCAT
>CAMVTN010000151.1 GCA_947170415.1 uncultured Lachnospiraceae bacterium
ATGACAGCATGAAGCTTGGAATCCTGCTCTTTATGTTTTGGGGAGCATCTCTTATGTGGCTCGTGGATGCCTTATTCGAGTATGCAGAGTTAAAGTCAGCGTATTTTACACCGGCGCTGGAAGACATGATCAATGATTCATTCCTTGGTCTGTCGGTTATCGCGCTTGCGCTCGTGATCTGGGTAGTGAGACTTCTCATCACAGACCCGAAGGGCTCAGTCAGAGCAGCGCTTGTCAGAAGCAAAAACTAAGAAAGATAAAGAAAATGGCTGTCGATACAAAAGTGTCGGCAGCCATTTAACTATATAGACTATTATTTTCTCAAATATTCAGAAGAAACCGGAAATTCAAAATAGGTATCCGGGTAAGGTTCTCCTTTTAATGTAAAGTGCCACCATTCACAGTCAAGTGGCATGAACCCGTTTCTGGTCATTGCATGCTGCAGTATCATTCGATTAGCATACTGTTCCTCTGTGATTCCGGTGTAGTCTGAGTGAGAAATTTCACTGAAAAGGTCAAATGGACTACCCATATCCAGTTCTTTACCGGTTTTCATATCAAGGAGCGTGAGATCGACCGTGCTTCCTCTGCTGTGGCTGGACTGTTTAGCGATATAGCCCTTTGCGAAGAGTTCCTGCTTCATCAGATCTGGGTAAAAATAGGGCTTCATGCGAATATCCTGATCCTCTATTCCCCATAAAACAAAGTGTTTAACCGCACAAGCCGGGCGGTATGCATCGAAGATCTTTAATCGGTATCCCTGAACGATCAGCTCATTACTTACATTTTTGAGTGCTCTGGCAGCTTCTTTAGTGAGGAGCGCACAGGGCTCTTCGTATCCGTCAATTCTGTCACCTATAAAATTGTACGTGGAATGATAGCGTATCTCCTGAATAATGCTCGGAACAAAATCGGCGAGCAGAACGAATCCTGACGGATCCATCGTATCTTTGTGTCCAATCCCCATAAAAATCCCTTTCGTGTTAAACAGTTACAAAAATCCTTAAAAGGATTATACTACGTTGTTGGGATAAAAAGTATTTGTGTCTCCAACTAACGATATATATCTACGAAAAGGATTTGAAAAAATGAAAATATTAAAGAAATTACCGGGGATAAAATTTGATCCGGTTCTCACAGCCGCATGGATATTAGCGGTAATATCCGCATTTTTCGTGAAACCATCTGCAGAGTACCTGGGCTATATCGACTGGCGTTCACTCGGTATCCTCTGGTCACTGATGGTCATAATCCATGGATTCAGAGAAAACTCCATTTTTGAAAAGATCGCAGAGATACTTTTGAAAAAAGTTAAATGCGGTTGGCAGCTTGCGGCGGTTCTCATTTTCATGTGTTTTTTCGGAAGTATGCTGATCACGAATGACGTAGCGCTCATCACTTTCGTTCCGTTTGCGATGATGATCCTTCACAGCTGCAAAAGAGATGACATGATGATAATGGTCGTAGTTCTCCAGACCATCGCAGCAAATCTCGGCAGTATGTTTACACCTATAGGAAATCCGCAGAATCTCTATATATACGGTCTGACAGGGATGAAGATCACAGAGTTTGCGGAGACGATGCTTCCGTATACTGCACTGGCAGCGGTCATGCTCTGTGTAAGTCTCATATCTTTACCTGATAAAAATAAAGAAATAGCCGTAGGTGATGACTTTCAGCTGGTAAAGGGATTCGGAAGTGTAAAACAGATAGTGATATACATGATCCTCTTTATAATGGCACTTCTTACCGTACTCAGAGTGATCCCATGGTTTGTACTTACAATAGCGGTACTTATTGTAGTAGCGGGTATGGATTATAAAATAGTGCTTCAGGCTGACTATATCCTGCTTCTCACATTCATAGGATTCTTTATATTCACAGGAAATATGGGCAGGATAACGGAGATCAAAACTTTCCTGCAGTCAGTAGTAAGCAACAGGGAATTTCTCGTATCCGTAATAACGAGCCAGTTCATCAGTAATGTTCCGGCGACTCTCATGCTTTCGGATTTTGCAAATGATTATAAAGAACTTCTCGCAGGCGTAAATGTAGGAGGTCTCGGAACCCTTATCGCCTCCATGGCAAGCCTTATATCTTACAAAGCATATACAGCAGAAAACAAAGAAAAGTCCGGGAAGTATTTTCTCCTCTTTACCGTGATGAATCTGCTGTTTCTGGCAGTCATGCTCTTAATGCACTTCGTATTATGATTATGACAGGGTCAAAAGTAAAAAATCATTAAAAACCAAATAAATACTGCATTATGCAGATCGATTGAGCACCGGCTATAAACAAAACTTATAGCCGGTGCTCAAAATTGTATATAGCCAGATACATTGACGTGATAAGAAAAAATGATATCATACTATATAACCTACTAAGTTGATGGGATTAATAAATAAAAGGGCGATATCAAAATCATTTTGGGGAACGGGTGGTATAGATGACGATCAAACAGGTGATATATGCATTAACAATAGAAGAGTGCGGTTCAATGAACAAGGCTTCCGAGAAACTGTATATAGTTCAGCCAACTCTGACAAGTGCGATACAGGAACTTGAAAATGAAATCGGGATAAAGATTTTTGTGAGAACGCCCAGAGGAGTGAAACCGACTCAGGAGGGAACCGAGTTTCTTGGTGATATCAGAAGCTTTTATAAGCATTACAACCTTGTGATGCAAAAATACGATGGAGAGAAAAACACATAAACGGAGGGAAGAATGAGAGAATTTTCGTCTGCGGGAGGAATTGTAAAGTGTATCAGCCAACAGTTCAACTAAGGATGCACAAAAATTTGCATTTTACGATAAACGGATGTTTATCAGGGAGGAGAGAATACAATGGCGGATATATCTACAGCAGCATATGAAGAAAGTGAAGTTGTAACAACTGACAAAACACATTTGTCTGATCTTTGGACAAAGGAAGACTGGCTCACGATCTGGATCGGAGCAGTACTGATCGCAGTCGCAGCAGCATCCGTACTTTTGGGAACATTTGATTTCTCGGCTGCAAAGTTTGCTACATGGGGAAATGGAACAAGCGTATTCGAGCAGCTTTCACAGCCTGTCTTTTGGGCATCACTGATAAGAACCTTTTTTGTAACGGCAATCCTTTTTACGATCGGAGTTAAGTTAAAGGGTGAATCGGTAAAGGAATACATACCGGCATATGGAGTTTTGTTCCTGCTGGCAGTAGTCGTTCGGTTCGTTTCAGCGGAATACACCTTTAACAGATATCTCGAGTGGGCTTTCTGGGCACTCATCATCGGTCTCGTGATCTCAAATACAGTTGGAGTACCAAAGTGGCTGAAACCTGCGGTTCAGACAGAGTACTACATCAAGA
Source organism: uncultured Lachnospiraceae bacterium (assembly GCA_947170415.1). Classification (GTDB taxonomy): domain Bacteria; phylum Bacillota; class Clostridia; order Lachnospirales; family Lachnospiraceae; genus NK4A144. Next base: position 3,351 of record CAMVTN010000151.1, read on the forward strand.
CCGGTCTCGTAGTAATGGGATTTTCAGTACTTTTCTCAAATATCGCAAATTTCGGACTGTATGGTCTCGGAATCGCATGGATCGTAACACCTATCGTGATCATTTTTATGTGGTTCTTTGGAACAAGAGTCTTAAAGATTGAAAACAAATCGCTGGTTATCACACTTGCAACAGCAACATCTGTCTGCGGTACATCGGCAGCTATAGCAGCAGGAGCATCAGCTAAGGCAAAAAAGACAGACCTTTCACTGGCAGTATCCATCTCGATCATCTTTACAGTACTCATGATGGTATTTGAACCTGCGATCATAAAGATCACAGGACTCGGTGAACTCATGGGTGGAGCACTAATAGGCGGAACGATTGACTCGACAGGAGCAGTAACTGTAGCAGGAACAGCACTCGGTGAGACAGCTCAGACAGCAGCAGTACTTGTAAAGTCGATCCAGAATATCCTTATCGGTTTCATTGCATTTGCAATAGCTATTTTCTTTACAGCGCACGTGGAGGGAGAAAAGAAGGAAAAGAGTGAAGTAACAGCAGCAGAGATCTGGTACAGACTTCCGAAGTTTATCTTAGGATTTTTTGCAGCATCACTTATAGCATCATTTGTATTCCTTCCGGCAATAGGAAAGGAATCACTGTCAAGTATCAACGGAGTGCTGGATCAGTATAAGAACTGGGCATTTGTACTGGCATTCACAAGCATCGGACTTGATACAAATTTCAAAGAGATCAAGGAGCAGTTTAAGGGAGGAAAGACAGTAACTCTCTATGTAGTAGGACAGTTATTCAACATCATTCTCACATTTATCGCAGTATATGTACTGCTTTCAGGAAAGTTCTTCCCGATACCGGTACTTCAGTAAAGGACGTGCAGATATGGACAAAAAGATGCATAGACGATTCAAAAAGATACTTGACATAGGATTTGGAGCAGTAGTCGGAATACTTGTTATATATATCATGGCAAATGGTCTGGGACTTGTGGACGGCCTGGACTTTGGAGCAGGGGCATATTATTACGCGGATATACCGGAGTTCGCCAAATATGTAAATGCGGATCACTATGCATCTCATGTCCCGATGGTCGTTCATATCGTACTTTTCCTCATATGGGGGACATTGATGTACAG
>CAMVTN010000152.1 GCA_947170415.1 uncultured Lachnospiraceae bacterium
CAATCCTCTTTGTGCAAGCACAATCGGATTTTGACCTTTTGACCCTGACATCATACAATATGAGCTGTGGGGCCGTCCGGCAATTAGGGAGTGCGTGACGGACCTTTAATACTTTTGGAAGAAAAGGAGAAGGGGTTTATGAGGAAGTGTGTATTCAGTATACTGGCCGCAATGCTTGTAATGAGAAAGACATTGACAATGATACTGGTTTGCATTGCTTCATGCACGATCATTGCAGGATGCGGTTCTAGTGCATCTTCATCAGATAGTGGTACATCTGAAAAGGTGAAGGAACTTTCGGATGAGGTACAGGAGCTGTCTGAGAAGGTACAGGAGTTGTCCGATGAGGTACGGAAGCCGTCTGATGAAGTGCAGGAGGTTTTAGAGGAGACAAAAGAGACATCAGAGGATTTGGAGGATCATTCACCTGAACAGGAGTCTGCAGTAACTGTTGAGATCACAAGGGAAATGCAGAAGAAACTGAACACATTTCTGTCCAATTTTGCTGAGCAGAATATGGGAAAATTTGATTATGGACATCCGCTTCCGGCTGAACTTGCAGAATTCGCTTATAGGTGGACATACATTAATAAAAATAATGAAATCGGCATCACAACGGATGGATACTATACTATAGGTTTGGATAAGGTTAAAAGCATAGTAAACAGGTATATGGATGTCACGCTGACGGATGAAGATCTTTATTCCGGTGACTGGTCCGGCGAATATCAGGGTTTTGTCCGTGACGATAAATATTTTGTTCCGGCAGCTGATGGAGAGACATTTACCACATTTGCTGTTGTGACATCGTTAACAGAAGAAGGTGCAGATAATTACAAGGCTCAGTTTGATGTATATGATGTGGATATAGATTACTACTACGAACAAGATGATTGGAATTCTATTCCGGGTAAATATTATCCATATAGTGTAGCCGAAGCGGAATCTGATACTAACCTTATCAAAAGGGGAAGCGGCTACGCGATCATAAAAAAAGATGGGGATTCGTATAAGCTCAGATATTATGAGTTTTAAGGAAATTTGGTACAGCATAGCTTGGAGGAAACGGTGTAATACGTTCCGGAGGTATGGGATATGGTGTTGAGCGCCTCTGCATATTTTTTACAAATGCACCGAGTGTTGGGGATGTATTGGCGTTTCCTACGATGAAAACGCTCAATTAATGTACGGATTTATATGGATGACTATTAATCCATAGCGGTCCAAAGAAGACCAAATAGAACACAGATATACTTCAGTTTCCTTGGATAAAGATGGATTTCCTTGGACATGTATGGACTAAACTAACAATAAAAGATTTACTCTATGGACAGTTAAGCGATAGGTATTTTTGATGTAATTTCTTCAAAAATGCGTTTCGGAACAGTCGGTTCACATAGAGATGGGTATAGCCCCGTATTTTCTAACGATGGAAAATACGGGGCTTTTTTTGTCCGCATATTTCTTTCGGAAATAGAAATGAGGTGAGTGGACATATTAATCGAATTTGTAACAGCACATAAAACAATCACAGGAGGGATATAAGAAATCATGAAATCACCGCCAGATTTAGACAAATACTTAACTAATACCTTAATATCATTAGTCGTAGTTCTGTTTTTTGGCATTTCTTGCTTCTCCTTTCTTTTGTCTTCTTCTGAATAGTATTCTTCCAAATATTTATCCAATTTTTCCTGATCCACTAATGCTGTCTTACGTAATTTGATATTTGCCTTAGCTTCCTTGGCTATTTTTACAAATGTCCAATAAGGCATGCTGTACTGTCTGGCTCCATCCTGATAAGTGATGTAACGACACTTTTTTTCACCTAACTGTACGGCGAATATAAGGAGGCAAGGAAGGAGATGATGGATGTAAAGATAGCAAAACAGGATATCGACAGATTCCTGAAGATCGACGAAGAACAGCATCAGAAAGAAAAGAAAAAAGCACAGGAGCATATAAGATGAATTAACGGGTGGATGGCATTTATGAAATGCTGTTCACCCGTCTTTTTTAATTTCAGAAAATATGAATGAGGTCTCGTATAAAAAATTTCAATTTGGCCTGAACGCTCTGCGGTCAGTTCTGGGGGATTGGGGGCTGCCCCTCAACAAGCATTTTGAGCCTACCGGTACCGGTAGGCACTGCTTGCAAAGCTGTTTTTATGCTGGAAATCAGCCTTGTCCTTGCCAAAGCATTCGCACCAGATCTCCAGATTAGATACGTAATCTCTTAATCTGACGTCTCCGCCGCTATAAAGCAGTCCCTGACTCTGAACATAATCCTGCCTGTCGTAAAGAGACAGATCGCTCCAGTTTACGGGCAGAGGCAGGTAAAGGTAGTCTGTAACAAGACCTTCTCTGTCATCGTGTTCCATGGCGGCAGCCTGCTCGACCCTGGCAGCCTCTTCCAACTCGTGTGAGAGGAACAATGTTTCACCCTGACCGGTAAGGTAAAGCGCTTCAGCCCATATCTGGTCGACGTCATCCTGTGTGAGATCCCACGGCTTAAAGATGCCTGTTCCGGGAGTTCTGACTGCCCAGAATCTGCGGTTGCCTGTTATGTCTCTCAGAAAGCCGTTCTCTGCATTCGTAGTTCCGAAGAAAACGCACTGCCGGGGGTGAGGACTGACCCTGCGGCCGTAAGAAGCCCTGTACTTGTCATCCTGTCGCGAGATGAATGCCTTGACCTTATCTATGTCAGCCTTTCTTATGCCGGCAAGCTCGCCGATCTCATGTATCCAGTAACCCTGGAGCTTTTCTGCCGCCGTCTTATCGTTCATGTCGGAAATACTGAGGCTGTCAGAGTACCATTCCATACCGAGCTTTGAGATGAAGGTGGATTTGCCGATGCCCTGAGTCCCGTTGAGAACCAGTATGTGGTCAAACTTGATCCCAGGCTTAAATATCCGGCTGACAGCAGCACATAGCATTTTTCTTGTTACCGCTCTGACGTAAAGAGTGTCGTCAGCACCGAAGTAATCGATGAGCAAAGTATCGACCCTTGGCACATTGTCCCATTCAGGCAGCGATGCGAAGTAATCTTTGACAGGGTGATATGACCTGTCGTATGTCACCTTCGACAACGCTGTGCGGTAGTTGTTCTGCGTGAAGCTGCCATAGCGTTCATCAACGAGACACATGAGCTGCGCGTCATCCACATCGCGCCAGTACTTTGAAGTATGATTCCACGGAACACTGCCTCTGATCTCAAGATCGTCAGCGAGCTGGTTGAATACGATGCTTTGAAAATCCTCATCATTTTCAAGGATCATCCGCATGTTGCAGAGAGTGTTGCAAGCTCTGCCATTTTTGTTCAGAGTGAGCTGATCTGTCCAGTCGCCTGATCCTGCAGGCGATTCTCTCTGGCTCATATCTGAATTGTCATCATTATTTATATAATCTGCTGTTATTTCTGTCATTCAAGCCTCCTGTGGTCTATACACATCGAAGTCGTGGCTAAAATACAAAAGCTGTAACCATTGATAATTGAGGGATTTCGCAAATTGTATTTCCGCTGTAATATCAACATAGTCGACAAAGTAGAATACAAAACTATGCGTGCTGGTGAAATCTTCACAGAATACTGGTTGAAAAATCAGAAAAGCTCGATATTATTAAACCATCGAAATAGAGGGACGTAGATGAAAAAGCACCTGCGTCTTTTCTCTTACCCGAATATTTGATACTCTTATATACAGAGAATATGAATTGGGCAAAACATCAACTTGTCGGAATTTCCGATAAGTTCGAATGAGAACAATACTGCTAAGCAGGAGGGCAGATGGGATGCTCGTAGTTGACTGGAAACCTGTAACTGAAACAGAAGATTTGCCTCCGTTTGGAGAAGAATTTGCTGCACATATCAATTCTTATAAGGGTGTAGCCAGGCGGGCGTCCTGCTCAGCATGGAATCTTCTCTACCAAATGCTGGCAGACCTGGATATCACGCCAATTCATGTTGCGTTTACAGAAACAGGAAAGCCGTATTTTAAAGACTCGGATATTCACTTCAACATTTCGCATTCCAAAGATGTTTGTGTTGCTGCTGTAGCCGACCGACCGGTCGGAGTAGATGTTGAAGTGATAAAAACTGACTACAAACCTCATCTTATTGATCGCACCCTGACTGATAGAGAAAAAGCAACCTTTGATGGCGATTTTACCCGTATGTGGTGCCGCAAAGAAGCTTTGGTCAAGATGTCTGGTGAGGGAATAAAGAGTTACCCATTTAACATCGATACAACGGACAGATCCTTCCTGGAGAAACAAATAGAGTTCAATGGGTCGAGATACTGGATCGTTTCAATACTTGAGTGAGTTATTAACCGTTTGCTCATCTGAAATAGGAATTGCTCTATATGAGGTGGAGATATGTTTATAGGACACAAGAAGATCTCAGAAGTGCTAAAACAATACGAAAGTCGGATCGAAAAGACTGACAGTGAACACTGCCTTACCGGATTTGTTCCGTTG
>CAMVTN010000153.1 GCA_947170415.1 uncultured Lachnospiraceae bacterium
CCTTATCGGGTAATCTCCGTTTCCGTATTTGGTATCGATCATGACCTTATATATGTCACTTCGTAGGGGTTTTATGAGATACCTGGTCGGATCTCCCCACGTGTCATAATGCAACGAGCAGTAATCCTGCATATAAAAATCACAGCCGTTGGGAAATGTGTCGCATACCCAGTCTATGATCTTATTGACTCCCATGCAGTCTACAGCGTCAGGTCTATCGCTTCCCTCGTACATCCATCTGCCTGCCCAGCCGTTGCGGTAATACATTCTCCAGTATCCGACAAGCTTTTTCCCGGGGATTTCTCGAAGATCTTCGGTATTGTCGTTTTCGAAGCCAAGAAGAGGTCGGTTTTCCTTGATATAACGGACAAGATCTTTATCATCCAACGCCCTGGGGCAACGGAACAGTTCCTGATTAGGCTTCCCGTTATGCTCTCCATAGATGATAGAGCAAATCTCTGTCTGTATTAATTTCTCCATGTTTTCTCCCTTCGTTAGTTTCCGGTTGTCAGTTTGCGATTAATATGTTTAATTTTGAACGGTAATATCCATTGCGTTGGCTATATTTGCACACAAAAAAAAGAGGCGCAAGGCCCCTTTTTATCATATGCATTGATTATGCGATCATCTCTTCTCCGCGACAGATAATATGGCCCTCCTCGTCGATTTCTTCACTATCTTCGAGATAGGCTGAGTTTGCATCCATATCCGCGACGGTCATTTTCTCGAGCTCCGCGTGGGCCTTCTTTATAGCTTCTGCCTCACTATCGGCCGAGACCTCTATCCTTCCGTATCTCTCATAAGCGAATGGAACCTCATACACGTTCCCTTTCTGCGTTATCTGATACAGCAGATGATCCCTGTTTGACGCTTTTATAGCATCAAGAGCCGCGTTTACAGCCTCTTCCTCTGTGGGAAAACAAGGATCCTGTTCCTCGTATATACCGCTGAATGACAGCAGCTTAAACCCGTATTTCATCTTTTTTCCCTTTCTCCGCATTTCTGCGGTCAAATTACTTTTCGTGCAGCATACTTCCTGGCATCCTTCTTCTTGTCCTTGAATACCACCGATCTTGGAAACCGACCGCGCTCCTCTATGGACTTCCTCGAAGAGATTCCCATTTGTTTCTGCATCTTATTTAGTTCTTTGCGTGATAGTTTCTTCATAGGTTTACCCTTTTGCCCCGTTACCGGGGACAGGCTTCCTTTCCAAGCCTATACCCCGGAGGGGTTTGATAGTTACACTACGATATCGGGAGCATAAGAGCAAAGGGAAGCTTCCAAAACGGCCTCTCTTCCTCCTGTCCATACTCCCACAGGGGATATCCATACTGATCGTGGTCGATGGTTCTGTGATATCCGGCTGAACGTATAGACTGCTCATCATTGTAAACCGCAGCATCGACATTGCCATGGCAGAGCGTCTTGATAGCTACGGCGATACGAAATGCCCTCGTATTCATGCACACATCCTTTCTCGAAGTTCTACACAGGCAAAATCTTCTTTCGTCTTCTTCGCCCACCAGTAAGAATCTTCGCTTACCGCAAGGAAATCCTCTACAACAAATCCATCATCAAAACAGATCTGCAGATAGTCCGCATCATTCAGATCCGTATCCACTGCATAAGCAGCTCTTGACGTAAGCTCTTCCTTGAGATCCTCTGATGACTTTGGGACAAGGGCTATATAACCGCTACATTTCTTTTTGACAGACATATAACGGATGATATTACTCTGTGTGTCATCGAAGTAAGGAACGTTTGCTGTCAGGATTATCTTATCCAGTATATCGTCTGACATTTTGGCTGCGAAATCCCTGAGCGTGCCTACCGTAACTGATTCTGAGCTGTCATCATCAGTCTTAAAACACAGCATATTAGTATCTTTCCGGTATTCTATTTCATTTACGAAAGTTCCGAGCGCAGGATCTGGAGATTCAAACAGTATCACTGTTGATTCCGGCATATCTTTCGTCATATTAATTAACTCTTTAATATTCACAGCTTGACTCCTTTCTTTTGTATGTTGTCATAGGATATTTTAATATGTCCATTCAGGAGCTATGACAACAAAAAAAAGCGGGAAGATATACTCCCCGCCATGTCATTATTCACTTTTTATGCTATTTTCAAGTCTTTTCTGAGATCTTCTTCACCTTTCCAAGGCTCTCTGACACTAACAATGATAGCCGCTATTTCCTCTGGAGTAAGCGTGTCTACGAATCGGTCAGTACCCTCTTCGAGAAGATCATTCCAGTATTCATGCCGGGAGCCATACTCGCTCAGCGGATTTATCAGATCAGCCAGGTCTTTCACCTCCTGGGTGCCATCTGACAGGATTGCATCCAGCGGAGCGAAGGCGTCGATACATGACAGACCGCAGATTGAGTCAAAGTTGATATAGGTGTTCTGTACAACACCGTTATCATATGACATCTTATCGCAATCCAGTCCCTCATCTTTCAGCATTCGGATGAACGCATCCAGCATAGAGGACCTTTTGCTTGCATCAACTTCGCCGTTTATCAGTCTTACCTGATCAGCTATGTGATGTCTTAATACTTCATCTCTCATCTGCCACTTTCTCCTTTGCTATCTGCATCAACGTATATTTGTCCATGCCGACCCTGCTCAAGTCCTTCTCGATCTTTTCCATCGCTTTTCTGTCGTTCTTCTTGTACGCTTCAACGTACTGGTCTATATATTCTCCTAACATCACGAATCCTTTCCTTGTATAACTTCAGGCCACCTATTCCATTCAGGGATGTGAGATATTAACTTGCCATACACTTTTCCACATCCGCTCTGGCTCTCTTGAGAAGTTCGGCATATGCTGTATTCATTGCAGCGTTATTTTCATGCTGCCATACAGATTCTCCGTCGGAACCCTTTGCAAAACAGCGTTCGTTTGCCGCTGCGCCTTCTGCCTCATCAGCCTCGTTTGCGAAAAGCTTACTAAGCCACAGGAAAGTCTCCTCACATGCATCGCTAAGATCGATCACAACCTTTTTCTCCGGTCGATTTTCAACAGCTCTTTCCTGTGCCATTTCAGACCATCCGTCCCATCCAGGTACGTAATGTCCACCGAACATAACATCAACGGCCCAATCGCCGGCGTTGTCTTTGTATATCTGGACATCGAGCAGCATGTCGCCGATCATATCCCAGATGATATCCTCAACTTCTGCAGCCGTTTTCTCGTCGGTGTAAACAATGGCATTACCGGAGAGGGAGTTTGTTATGGCGTACTGGACAGCCTCACAGATGCATCTTTTTGCTTTAGTATCCGCATTCTCGGACAGCTCATCGCAAAAAGCCTGCATGAACTGATCTTGTGCTGTATAAAGAGCTTCCCAATCTTCGTCACTCTGAGAACTCATGAACTTCTCAGAAAGAACGTCGATTATCTTGTCGTATACCTTTACATTCATTTATTGTTCTTTTGCTCCTTTCTAACTTCACCATCGACTATAACCATACCTTCTTTGATGCTGTATACATTGGCACCATAGTATTCCTCACAGTTTTTCCACGTCCAGTGATCGATATCATCGTCTTTGCACAGACGCTCCTTTTCTTTAACTGCAAGCCGCATGGCCTTGTCTTTATCTTTTGAAAAGGCTTGGACCTCGGTCCAACCGTAAATCACAGCCATGTACATGTTTTATCTCCTTTTCTTCCAAATTTTCAGATTGTATTCTAATATGTCCTATCCAAAAGCCGTATATCCAATATTGCTGCATTCAGGCACAAAAAAGCTCCCAACTGCAACGGTTGAGAGCTTGTCCGGATCATTCGTGTTGAATTTTTTGGGCATAGGGGATTGGGTGTGGTTTAAACAGGAGTTTGTTGCCCGCTGTATCAAAAATTGATTTCTATATCGTGAACATACCCACATGGGCAGGAAACTATTGTACGCTCACCTCTCGAAGTCATCGTAATCTCTGGTGAACCACCGCACTTTGGACACCTTATGCTCGTATTCTTCATCTGCCTGAGTTCTTTCTTGGCTCTTTTCGCTAATGTAACGGGGCTGTTCAAATTCTCTTGAGATTTTTCGTTCATTATTACTGTATCCATAAACGGCCTCCTTCATAAAATCATTCATTTCAATTAGATGTCCATATTCCTTTGCTCTAAATACGGCATCTAAAACAAGATCTCTTTTATCAATATCTGTTAAGCCCGGCGCATCATAAGCTGTCTTTAGACTTGCTCTGCATTCGTTTTGCCACAATGGTGTTGTATGATAGTCCTTGCCTTTTTCCCAATCAG
>CAMVTN010000154.1 GCA_947170415.1 uncultured Lachnospiraceae bacterium
AAGTCCCAGTCCATCAGCGATGGCCTTATCTACCATAAGTACATTTTTCGCCTTTATATTGGCATCTTTTACAAGATCATAAAACGCACGCTTTTCAACCTCAGTAATATCCTTTGGTACTGAGATATAGAAATCTGCTCCGTTGAACTTTGACTTCTCGGTCATGTCCGTAATAAAACATTTAAGGACAGTCTGCATATCTTTTATATCGGCAATAACTCCGTTTGCAAGCGGAAAAGATGTACGAATATTTGCGGGTGCTTTTTCATACATATCAAAAGCTTCATCTCCATACGCAAAAAGCGTATTTTTGTTGATGACAGCTATCATGTTCTTCTCACGAAAAACAGTACCGTCCGTATTGTTATAAATTTTGATGTTTCCGGTACCGAGATCGATACCAAATGCAGTGCTGGTGTTTGGCATTTTCTTCCCCTTTCAGTAGATTAACACAGGATGTCTGCCATTATATGATTATATCCCGGACCTGGGTGCATTATGAATATCCCAGGCGATCCTGCTGTCTTGACGGAGGCTTTTATAGACACCGTCTCCAATAATAATAGAATCAAGAAGTTTTATATTCATAATACTTCCTGCCATTTGAACCTTCTGCGTGATATGGATATCGTCCATACTTGCTTCCGGATCACCTGACGGATGATTATGCACCATAGCAAAAAGTGCAGCTTCCGCACGAACCGCTTCTATCATCAGTTCTCTTGTGGATACCAGTGACGAATCAAGGGTTCCCTTCGTCATTATCTTCTCCGCAATGAACCTGCACTTTATATCAAGAAAAAGCACTCTGACTTCTTCATGTCTGAGATAGCGCATATCTTCCATAAAATAAGCGGCAATATCATCCGGATCACGGAAATAAAGCCGTTCTTTGGTTCGGGATTTCCATAAACGTCTTGAAAACTCTGATAATGCCTTTAGCTGTATTGCCTTGACTCGCCCTATTCCCGGAACCTTCTGCAGCTCACTGAGGCTCAATCTTTCAAGTCCGGCTATTGATGGATCATTTCCGGTAAGACCAAGAATTTCATGAGCAAGTTCAACAGAATTTTTTTCTCTCGAACCGGTACGCAAGATCACTGCAAGCAGTTCCGCGTCCGTAAGAACCTCAGGTCCCTGAGCCAAACAGCGTTCGTAAGGTCTCTCTCCGTCAGGCATCTCTTTCATTTTATGTATCATATCCACTCCTTTGTAACCAAAGGAATAAATACAACAAAACCCGAAATGCGTCCGAACAGACTTCCGCCCGGACAACATTTTTTATCTTAACACATAATCCCGATAAAGTACATTATGATAATACATCTTCGGATATAACCTTATCCCTGAGAAGATACTCTACAGTATTCATGATACCGTACTTTGCATGCTGCCAGGTAAGACCGCCCTGGAAATAAACGGAATAAGGCGGCTTTATGGGGCCATCCGCGCTAAGTTCGATAGATGAACCTGAAACGAAATTTCCCGCTGCCATGATCACATCGCTGTCATAGCCGGGCATCGGCCAGGGTTCCGGTGTTGCAAAACTGTCAACAGGTGATGCCGCCTGAATTCCCTTACAAAAAGCGATAACACCCTCCGGCTTTCCAAAAGTAACCGCCTGAATAATATCATGACGCGGTTCTGTACCGTTTGGAAGAACAGAAAATCCCAGCTTTTCATAGAGATTTGCTGCAAAAATAGCTCCCTTTAATGCAGACGCGGTTACAGTAGGTGCCATGAATAATCCCTGATAGAACTGAGGAAGTATTCCAAGTGAAGCACCAACTTCTTTTCCAAGTCCCGGAGAAGTCAGGCGATGCGCAGCGTTTTCAACACACTCTTTCTTTCCTACTATGTAACCACCGATAGGTGCGAGTCCGCCGCCCGGATTTTTAATAAGTGAACCGACGATCATATCCGCACCGACAGAAAGCGGCTCTTTCTTTTCCACAAATTCTCCGTAGCAGTTATCTATCATGATGATAACGTCAGGTTTAATGGAACGGATAAATTTAACAGCTTCTCCGATCTCATCAACGGAAAGTGTGGGTCTTGTCTGATATCCCTTTGATCTCTGGATGGTAACGAGCTTTGTGCGATCATTTAAATTCGCGCGGATCGCCTCAAAGTCAAATCCTCCCTCCGGCTTAAGATCAGCCTGCGCATAAGTAATTCCATATTCTGCAAGAGATCCCTGAGAAGAACGTATGCCGATAACTTCTTCGAGAGTATCGTACGGCTTACCGGCAGCGCTTAAAAGCTCGTCTCCCGGACGGAGATTTGAAAAAAGCGCAAGTGCAAGTGCATGTGTTCCGCAGGTGATCTGCGGTCGAACGAGAGCATCTTCTCCTTCAAAAAGATCTGCATATACTTTTTCCAGAGTATCTCGACCGATATCGTTATATCCATAGCCGGTGGTTCCTGAAAGACATGCCTCACCGACATTATTTATATGCATTGCATGTACAACCTTTAACTGGTTATACTCTGCTGTTTCATCAATACTGCGAAAACGTTCTTTAAGACTCTCCGCGATCTTTTCACCAAATTCAAATACAGCGGGGCGAATCCCCATCTCTTCATAAAGCTTTTTTGTTTCCTGCATCAGATTTCCTTTCATTCCGGCAGTATTATTTTATCCTTCTGTCCGGCGAAGACAGCTTCTGCCGTTTCCTGCAAATAAGCACAAAGTGTCCGTAAACTGCTGTCTGTCAACCCAGATTACATTTTTTTCACGTCTAAACCAGGTAAGCTGTCTCTTTGCAAAATGCCTGGTTTCCTTTTTTATATCATCTACAGCCTTTTCAAGACTGCATTTTCCCTGAAGATAATGCACTATCTGGCGATAACCGAGTCCCTGCATGGCTGTCATTTCTTCTGTTACTCCCAATTCAAGGAGTTTCTTTGTTTCTTCTAAAAGTCCTTCTTCCATCATCTGATCCACTCGCAGATTTATCCTATCGTAAAGGATATCCCGGGGCATGGTCAGTACAAAAAAGGCTGCGTCATATGCAGGTTCTTTCTTACGTTCTTCTTCATTATGTACAGAAATCTGCCGTCCTGTAGAATGATAATATTCGAGTGCCCTGATCACACGCTTCATATTTCCGGCAGGAATCGCGTCAGCTGAGGCCGGATCCACCTCTCGAAGCTTTGCATGCAAAAACTCTTTTCCATGTGCGAGCCCTTCTTTTTCAAGCTCATCACGATATGCTTCGTCAATTTCTGTAGTCTTGAAATCTATATTATAAAGTACCGACTGTATATAAAAACCGGTTCCGCCCGCAAGGATAGGTATCGAACCCTCCGAATATATCTTATCCATGGATTCAAATGCCATTTCCTGAAAACGTGTTACATTAAAATCTTCTGTAGGTTCCAGGCAGTCGATAAGATAATGCGGGACACCTTCCATTTCTTCCGGTCGTATTTTTGCCGATCCTATATCCATATACCGGTAAACCTGCATAGAATCAGCAGAGATCACCTGTCCGTTAATCCTTTTCGCAAGTCCGACCGATGAGGCAGTCTTTCCTACCGCTGTAGGTCCTGCAATTATGATCAAAGGCTTTTTTTCCATCTTATACGATCCTCTTAAATTTCTTTTCCATTTCTTTTTTTGACATCTGGATCACTGTCGGGCGTCCATGTGGACAATTATACGGATTTTCGCAGGACAACAGTTTATCGATAAGTACTTCCGCTTCCATAAACGATAATCTATTATTTCCCTTTACCGCTGCCTTACACGCCATTGTTGCGATCCTGTCGTGGATCAGACTTACTTCCGAAAGTTTTGTTCCGTCCTGAAGTTCATCAAGAAGAGAAATAAAAACGTCTTTCTCCTGAAGTCCATACATATCTTCCGGTACGGCACGTATTGCGTATTCATTTCCTCCGAAATCTTCTATCTGAAATCCCATTTCTTCAAACTTATCCATGTATTTTTCGAGGACAAGCCTGTGTGCACCGTCCAGTGTGACGATCTGAGGCGGCTGACAGATCTGTGTCGTAACCTCATGCTTTTCAAACTGCTTCATGAAATGCTCGTAATTAACTTTTTCGTGGGCCGCATGCTGATCGATCATCATCATAGTATCCCTATACTCGATGATCCAATAGGTATCAAAAACCTGTCCGACGATCCTGAATTCCTGTGAAGCCTTGCGTGTGAGTATCTTTTCCTCGAATAAATCAAGCTGTTTAGGTTTCTCGGCAACAGGATCCGGTTCCTGCTTTATTTCAGGCTTAATATCTGCTG
>CAMVTN010000155.1 GCA_947170415.1 uncultured Lachnospiraceae bacterium
GGCTGCTTGCAGAAAGAGTAAATATCCTTGCAGGTAAGGATTATATCTTAAATCAGGAGAAGTACCGCACAGGTAAAGATTTCAGGGATGCTGTGATCCGTGCAACCGAAGCAGCAGAGAAGACACTGTGATTTTGTACATGGGTACAAAAAAATGTATAATTAGCCGTACAAAATTTTGCCGATAAACCCGGAGGTAACAGGAGCCTTTTTGCTCTCGCGCGTATTTGGCGCGACATTGCCAAAACGGGTATTCGACAATACTTAGTCAGATATAAACTGGCGTTAATAGAGGAGGTAAAAATGTCAGCAACGGATGAATTTTTTGAGAAAGTCATAAGCGTAAAGCTTCCGGCGGACAGAGAAAGTGTTGATATTCTCGATCAGACGCTTCTCCCCGGAACACTTAAGAGGATCAACCTGCATACCAAGGAAGAGGTATGGGATGCGATAAAGAAACTCAAGGTCAGAGGGGCACCGGCTATCGGTGTAAGTGCGGCTTACGGAATCGCAGTGCTCGCAAATAAATTTACAACAGATGATTATGACGAGTTTTATAAAGAATTTAAGGAATTAAAGGATTACCTCGCGTCATCACGTCCGACTGCCGTAAATCTTTTCTGGGCGCTGAACAGAATGGATGACAAGGCGAAGGAATTAAAGGGTGAGCCTGTAAGTAAGATAAAGGAAATTCTTTTTGAGGAAGCACAGAAGATCCGTGAGGAAGATGTGGCAATAAGCCGTAATATCGGTGAACTCGGCTTCGGACTTCTGAAGGAGCTTAAGAAAGACGGCAAGGAGATCGGTATCCTCACACACTGCAATGCAGGAACGATCGCAACAGCAAAGTACGGAACGGCGACAGCTCCTATGTATACGGCACTTGAGCATGGTTGGAAGGGTACTGATATGCATGTTTACTGTGATGAGACCAGACCTCTCCTGCAGGGAGCACGCCTTACAGCATTTGAGCTTCATAATGCCGGCATAAAGACCACACTCCAGTGCGACAATATGGCTTCGATGCTTATGAAGCAGGGTAAGATAGACATTATCTTTGTAGGATGTGACAGAGTTGCAAAGAACGGTGACTCTGCAAATAAGATCGGAACTTCAGGACTTGCGATACTTGCAAAGCATTATGGAATACCGTTCTATATCTGCGCACCTTCGTCTACTATCGATCTGAAGACCGCTACAGGAAATGATATACCGATCGAGATGAGAGATCCTGAGGAAGTTACTACTATGTGGTATAAGGAAAGAATGGCGCCGGAGGGAATAGATGCATTCAATCCTGCTTTCGACTTTGCGGAGCATGATCTCATCACAGGTATCATTACCGAAAAAGGAATTGCAAAGGCTCCATTTGACAAGGCATTCGAGGAACTTGGGATATAAAGATCAGGAGGTGTTATCTTGGCTAAGTATGATAAAAAATGGGAAAAGGAGGTTTTGAAGATCGCTGACGGCGTGCGTATGAGAGTTTTTCAGTTTACGGTTGAGCAGAACGGCGGCTATTTAAGCCAGGCTTGTTCTTCCGCTGAAACTTTCGGTGCGCTTTATCACGGTCTTATGAAGCTTCCTAAGATAGATAAGCCGCTCCTTCCTGATCCGTGGCAGGGAGTTCCGGGACCGAATAATCCTGTTCATACAGGTATAAAGTTCAATTCCGGCGGAAAAGAAGGTTATGACAGATTTATCATGTCACCGGCCCAGTATGCGCTCGTAGTGTATGCCGTTCTCATAGAAACAGGCAGGATGGATGAATCCGGAATGGAAGCCTACAATAAAGACGGCGGAAGCGTTGAAATGATAGGCGCGGAACATTCTCCCGGAATGGAAGTCACAACCGGATCTCTTGGTCAGGGTATTTCCCAGGCATCCGGAATAGCTATGGCTTATAAGTTAAAAAAGAAAAAGGGCAAGATATTTACTTTCCTGTCAGACGGTGAATGTCAGTCAGGAGAATTTTGGGAAGCTATACAGGCAGCATCCTTCCATAAGCTCGATAACATGATAATGGTGATCGACAGGAACGGATGTCAGTGTGACGGCTTAATGAAGCCTGTAATGGGGATCGAGCCTTTTGATGAGCGATTCCGTTCCTTCGGATGTGAGTGTGTGCGCATAAAGGGCCACAAACCACTTGCGCTTGCAGAAGCTCTCGCAACACCTCACAGAGGAAAGCCTCTTGTAGTCATAACCGATACGTCACCTTACCATGGACTGACTTTCCTTAAGGAGAGATCACCGAAGTTCCATTATGTGCGGTTTACTGATCCGAAACAGCGTGAGGAATACAGAAAGATCTATGAAGAAATGAAGAAGGAGCGTGCCTGAAAATGGAAATATTAAAGAGAGTTCACGCTAACAACCTTGTGAAATGGGCGAAGGACAAGCCGGAAGTGCTGGTTCTATCTGCTGACCTCACGAGTTCATGCGAAGCGGATTCATTTAGAGACACTTACCCCGACAGATTTTTTTCAATGGGCATAGCTGAGCAGAATATGCTGGCATTTGCCGGCGGTCTCGCGCGAGAAGGCTTTGTACCGTATGTACATACTTTTGCTGTTTTTATCTACAGACGTGCGCTGGATCAGATAGCGATGTCGGTAGCATATCCAAATCTGCCTGTAAAAATGATAGGTTTCCTGCCGGGAGTCACGACTCCCGGAGGAGCTACACATCAGGCGATCGAAGATACGGCTATCATGAGATCGCTCCCGAATATGACCGTATTAGAGGTCGGTGACGCGACAGAAGTTGAAAACGTACTGGATCTCGCATATAAGATTCCGGGTCCTGTTTATGTATGGATGCTCCGTGGAGAACTTCCGCGCATCTTTAATACACCTATGGAGTTTAAGAAGCCAAGAAAGCTTTCCGAGGGTAAGGATCTCGTTATCGTATCCGCAGGTCTTTGTACAGAAGAAATGCTCCGCACGACAAAGGTATTTAAGGACAACGGTGTAGACGTTGCAATGTATCATGTTTCTACGCTGAAACCTTTTGATTATCCTGAGAGCATGAAGGATATCAAAGAAAGTAAATACGGAGTCATTACGCTTGAAAACCACACGATTATAGGCGGCCTCGGAACGTGTATAGCAGAAAGCATGGCAGAAGAGGGAATAGGAAAGAAGCTCTACAGAGTCGGGATCAATGATGTATTCCTTCACGGCGCGAGCAGACCGTATCTCATGAAGGAATACGGTATTGATGTGCATGCGCTTCTGCAGACTGCTGAAAAAGCTATCGGAAAGACGCTCAAGTATACAGAAGATGATCTCGGAGAGGTATTTATACCCGCGCTTCACTCTGATGCAAAACCGGAAGCACTGTAAAAACAGACATCTTGGAGGATTTTGACTCATGAAATTTGAACATTACAGGGATGACGTTCTGATGTCACAGATATCCGGTGATCGTTTCACAGTGAGCTATCGGATACACGCAGATGAAAAAGAAGCACTTGATATGGCAAAGACCATGTGCGTAGAGCAGACGGTGGAGTTTCCGGCAGAGCACATAGAATGTGATGCCATTCAGTCGGATATCATCGGAAAGGTTGAAGAGTTTAAAGAAATCTCAGCCGGAACATACAGAGCGATCATAAGCTATGCTTCTGAAAATACAGGTGAAGATTTTCCGCAGTTTTTGAATACGGTTTTCGGTAATTCAAGTCTGCTTCCAGATATCACGGTTGAAAGAATCGATATTACCGATAAGTTAAAAAAGCTTTTTCCCGGCCCGCGCCTCGGTGTACCCGGTTTACGTGAGAAACTCGGTGCTTACGACAGACCGCTTAGTTTTACGGCATTGAAACCTTTAGGGCTTCCTACAGAGGCGCTGGCGGAAGAAGCCTACAGATGTGCTCTTGGCGGGATAGATCTCATAAAAGATGATCACGGTCTCATGAACCAGAGCTTTTCGGAGTACCGTGACAGGGTAAAGAAGGTTGCTGCTGCGGTCAGAAAAGCCAATGAAGAAACCGGTGGAAATACTATTTATGTACCTAACCTTTCAGGATCATTCTCAGCGATGATCGACAGGATAAGTGCCGCGGAAGAGTACGGAGCAGGTGGTGTGATGTTTGCTCCGGGACTCGTGGGATTTGATATGTTTTATTATGCGTCAAGACATACAAACCTCGTAGTCGTAGG
>CAMVTN010000156.1 GCA_947170415.1 uncultured Lachnospiraceae bacterium
AATGGTGAGATCGATATGCGTCTCCTCTTCCTTGAGATGGCAGGAGAGTACGACAAGATCTATGATCCGGCAACAGGAAAGACCGGTGTTGACTATGTTGAGATTCCCGGTTCTGCAATCCTTGCAAAGGATCTGAAAGCAGATTCTTCTGTAGAGAACCTTGGTGACATCGCTGCTGATACATACGGCAACCTTGATTACCTCTCAGAGTCAGATTGGATGCCCAAAAATCTTATTCACTAATACGCATTTGCAATCCGAATCTAAATCCAACGTGGCATCGGAGTTTACTTCGGTGCCCGTTGCATCTCTTAAAATTCCAATTAAAGAAAGGTGTCGCGAAGTCATATCGAGCGACATACAGGTTCAGCCTTAATGGAAAAAATAACACTTAGTACAAAGGATGTTTCCATGGAATATCCCGGAGTCCTCGCCTTAAACAAGGTGAATTTCGAGATATCCACGGGAGAAATTCATGCGATAGTGGGCGCAAACGGAGCCGGAAAATCAACTCTTATGAACGTATTCGCAGGCTCAAATCCGGGCTATACGGGACAGGTGCTCTTGAACGGAAAACCTATAGAAGTCCGGACCCCCAATTTCGCCAAAAAACATGGAATACAGATCGTTTATCAGGAGGTAGATACTGCGCTGGTTCCTTCACTTTCGGTCGCTGAGAATATCATGCTAAACGACATGGTAATGAATATGAAGGGGTCGTTTTTAGACTGGGGTTCTATCAGAAAAGCGGCATCAAAGGCTCTTGAACGATTGCATATAACAAATATAAATGTCAGGACGCTTGTTCAAAATCTGACACTTGCACAGAAACAGATGGTTTTGATCGCCAGAGCAATCCAGTCTGAGTGCAATTTTTTAATCCTTGATGAACCTACAGCACCGCTTTCCGATACGGAGACTGAAGAACTTTTCAGGATAGTAAAGCAGCTTCGTGAAAGTGAAAACATTGCGATAATGTTCATTTCACACAGACTTCATGAGGTTCTGCAGATCTGTGACAGTTATACAGTCATGAGAAACGGTGAGATAGTCCACAATGCGCCGATCACGCCTGAAACAAGTACAAAAGAAATCGTGGAAAAGATGCTGGGACGTTCCTTCGAGGAAAATTTCCCTAAAGAGAAGGTTCAGATAGGCGAGAAATTCTTTGAGGTTAAAAATCTTTCAGGTGCATATGGAAAGGTAAATGATGTTTCTTTCTATGTAAAGAAAGGTGAGATCGTCGGTATAGCGGGACTTGTGGGAGCAGGTAAATCCGAGCTTTGCAAGACGTTATTCGGCAGCTATAAAAAGACCGGAGGTGCGGTTTATCTAAACGGAAAAGAATTGAAGATAAATAATCCTGCCCAGGCGGTTAAGAACAGGATAGCGCTTGTGCCAGAAGAACGTAGAAAGGAAGGCGTTCTGGTACAGGAAACAGTTGCTTTCAATCTTTCGGCAGCCTGTCTGCAAAAATTCTGTACCATGAGCTTTGTGCAGAAGGGAAAAGTAAACGAAAATGCAGAGCGTTTTGTAAAAGATCTGGGAATAAAAACTCCTTCCATAAAACAGCTTGTGCGAAATCTTTCCGGAGGAAATCAGCAGAAAGTCGCTGTTGGTAAATGGCTTGCGGCAGATTGTGACATCTATATCTTTGATGAACCAACAAAGGGAGTTGATGTCGGAGCAAAACAGGATATCTTTCATCTGATAAATGATATTGCAAAAGCAGGTAACGGTGTTGTTTATGCCTCCTGCGAAAATAATGAGCTGCTGTCGATAACGGACAGGATCTACGTTATGTTTGGAGGAGAGATAATGGCAGAGCTTGTGACAGCGGATACAAATGAGGATGAGATCATGAATTATTCCGTAGGCACACGTGCCGCGATTTCCAATTAACGGACGCCGCAAAGATAAGGACATCCGTATAGAGGAGGAACTATAAATGGATTCAGCAAAAAATAAAAATGCTGCGAAGTTTTTATTAAACTGGGCAGCGGTTATAACACTGGTGCTCTGCTTTATAATTTTCACCGTTGTAAAGGGATCGCTCTTTATGTCGGGCATCAACATGGTCAATATTTTGCTTGCCATGTCTATCACGACTGTTTTCGGTATAGCTGCTACGGTAACGATGGCACCGGATGGCTTTGATATGTCGGCATGTACTCTTGCAAGCTGCTCGGCATATGTATTTGTTTCATCATATCTGTGGTTTGGTTTCAATCTGGCAGTATCTATACTCCTGACAATAATTGTGACAGTCATCATGTATCAGCTCACGATGTTTCTGATCCTTGTATGTAAGATCCCGGATATGCTCGCAACATGTGCGCTCATGTTTGTTCATCAGGGTCTCGGTCAGTGGTATATCGGCGGTGGTGCAGTATCCACAGGTATGAAAACGTCCTGGGGCGCAGATCCGAAGAGGGTTCAGCTGTCACCGGCTTTTTCAGCTATCGGACGTTCACCCTATATCATTTTTATCATGCTGGGATGTGTGCTGATAGCATGGGTAATACTTGATTTTACCAAGCACGGCAGATACCTGTACGCAATGGGCGGAAATAAGCAGGCTGCAAAGCTTTCCGGTATCGATGTAAAGAAATATCGTTATATCGCAGGTATGATAACTGCTGTTTTTATCGCGATTGGAGGTATCGTTGTTTCATCAAGAGGAAGTTCCGCACAGGTTATGTGCTGTGATAATTACCTCATGCAGTCACTTGCGGCAGTATTTGTAGGTCGTTCGGTGGGTGGTGCCGAGAAGCCCAACGCACTTGGAACACTGGTTGGAGCGATGCTTGTTTCTACCTTGGAGAACGGACTTACGATCTGTGCGGTACCATACTATGTACTGCCTGCTGTAAAGGGTGCGGTTCTGGCACTCGCACTTATCGCAGCCTATGCAGGAACAAGAGAATAGTAAAACAGCTGTAAGATCAAGAACAGTAATTATAAAAAGAGAAAAGGAGAAGGTTAAATGTCTGATTTCAGTAAGTATTTTTTGATGATAAACGAGGATGATCCGGAAGGAACGGAGAAGGTTGTTATTGAGTATACCCTGGAAAAAACTAAGGGGCAGATCGACTGGGATGAAGCTACCATGGAAGCAAAGATCCCGGGATCACACGGAAATCTGAACCATGTATGTCGTGTCACAGATGGAAAGGGACACACGCTCTATATAAAGCAGGCAGGAAGTAACTTAAGAATAGATGCCGATATGACAGCGACTCTTGACAGAAACCGTCAGGAATCAGAGATACTTCAGCTCGAAGAAAAGTGGGCTCCCGGTATGGTTCCGCATATCTACTTCTTTGATACGATCATGTACGCCTGCGGAATGGAAGACTGCAGTGACTATCAGGTTATGAGAGATGCGATGCTGGAGCACAAGACATTCCCGCGTTTCGCAGATGATATCTCCACCTTTATGGTAAATACGCTTCTCCTTTCAAGTGATGTAGTAATGGATCACCGTGAGAAAAAGGAGCTTACACGCAAGTTTATCACGCCGGATCTTGATGATATCACTGAGAAGCTTGTTCTCATGGAGCCGTATCTCGGCGCTAAGAGAAATAATATCTATGAGCCGAACAGAGCCTTTATTGAAAAAGAACTGTACGGTGATGAAAAGCTCCACTTGGCAGTCAGCAAGCTGAAATTTAACTTTATGACAAATGCTCAGGCACTTCTTCACGGAGATCTGCATACCGGTTCTATCTTTGTAAAGGAAGACGGCACAAAGATCTTTGACTGTGAATTTGGTACGTTTGCTCCTATGGGATATGACGTAGGAAATCTCGTTGCAAACATGATCTTTGCATATGTAAACGGTCTGTCTACCGATGACAAGCCTTTCTGCGACTGGTGCCTTGATGTTATCGAGCAGAGTATTGACCTCTTCATCGAGAAATTCAATAAAAAATATGATGAGTGCGTAACAGAGCCGATGGCAAAGATCAATGGATTTAAGAAGTGGTATTTCGACACGATCCTTAATGACACCGCAGGTTATGCCGGAACAGAACTTCACAGAAGAACTGTTGGAATGGCTAATGTAGCAGATGTCATATCTATTAAGGACGAAAAGAAGAGGCTGCTTGCAGAAAGAGTAAATATCCTTGCAGGTAAGGATTATATCTTAAATCA
>CAMVTN010000157.1 GCA_947170415.1 uncultured Lachnospiraceae bacterium
GGTATATGCGGCAGATGCTATGAAGTTGGAGATGACGTAGCAGCTGTATTCAGAAGAAAGTATGATACAAAGGTTATCCGTACAAAGGTAAATACACCCGGAAAATATATGCTGGATCTCCATATGGCAAATATGTTCAATATGCAGAGAGCAGGTGTTTTGGAAGAAAACATATATATAAGTGATCTCTGTACTATGGAAAATTCGGAAGTACTTTTCTCTCACAGGGCTACTGAGGGAAAACGCGGTGGTTGTTGTGCATTTCTTGAAATAGTGTGATATTATAATATTTACGCTTTAACGAATTGCATTGATGAACTGCCAAAATAACTGCATTTGCAGCTTGAGAAGGAGAAATCATACATGCAAAAAGGAAGAGCAGAGCTTACGGAGAGCGATGTAAAAAAGATAGAAGCTGAAATCGAGGATCGTAAGCTGAATAAACGTCCGGCACTCATAGCAGAAGTACAGGAAGCAAGAGCACAGGGTGACCTGAGCGAGAACTTTGAGTACTATGCAGCAAAAAAGGCTAAGAATGAAAATGAAGGCCGGATAAGGTATTTGGAGCGCATGCTCCGTACGGCAACGATCGTGACTGATAAATCCGCAGAGGACGAAGTAGGAATGAATAACTTCGTAAATGTGGAATTTATGGATGATCATTCGACAGAGCGATACAAGATCGTTACCAGTATCCGTGGAAATTCTCTGAAAAACTATATAAGCATCGAATCTCCTATAGGAAAAGCCCTGATGGGACATAAAGAGGGAGACGTATGCCATGTGGAAGTCAGAGATGATTATGGATATGACATAAAAATATTGAGCATCGAAAAAACAAATGATGACTCAGAGGATGAATTAAAGAAGTACTAAGTAGAGGCTAAAATGTCACAGAAAAGAAATGCATTCCGGGAAGGCTTAAAAGACGGACTTCCCATATGTCTTGGGTATCTTGCGGTTTCGTTTGCATTTGGAATACAGGCTGTCTCAACAGGGTTGTCAGTATTTCAGTCAACATTGATCTCACTTACCAACCTCACAAGTGCCGGTCAGTTTGCCGGTCTTGGGATAATCGCGGCGAGTGGGAGCTTTTTAGAGATGGCAGGCGTGCAGTTTATCATAAACCTGCGATATATGCTCATGAGTGCAGCTATATCACAAAAGCTGTCACCGGAAGTATCGACTTTGAAACGACTCGGAATCGCATTCGGAATGACAGATGAAGTATTTGGAATAAGTGCCGCACGTCCGGGGATGCTGGAACCTGCTTATTCTGCAGGAGCAATACTTATAGCAATGCTTGGATGGACGCTGGGGACATTTCTCGGAGCATATTCCGGAGAAATATTGCCGGCTGGACTGATAAGTGCTCTCGGAGTCGCATTGTATGGAATGTTCATTGCAATCGTGATCCCGGTGGCAAGAGACGATAAAAATATAATGATCACGGCAATGGCGGCGGTACTTCTGTCATCTATATTTACATTTGCTCCGGTTTTAAACACGATCTCATCAGGATTTAGGATCATTATCGTTACTGTGGTATCAGCAGGAGCCGCAGCAATATTATTCCCTGTAGATGATGCAGAGGAAGGAGCCTGCTGTGAATAACGTATATATCTATATTCTGGTAATGGCAGCCGTGACCTATCTTATCAGAGCGCTGCCGCTGACTCTTATACGTAAAGAAATAAAAAGTCCGTTCATCAGATCATTTTTATATTATGTGCCTTATGCTACATTATCCGCGATGACCGTACCTGCAATTTTTTATGCAACAAAAAATATCTGGTCGGCAGCGGCAGGCTTTGTGGTAGCACTAATTCTCGCATATATGAGGAAGAGTCTCCTTACTGTTGCGGCAGGAGCATGTACCGCAGTATTTTTAATAGAACTTTTTATGGTATAAAGTGGTACATATATATGAAAGCAGGGGCAAAAGGACAGGTCGTACCTAATATAAAGAGGGAATCGAGGATAAATATTGGATTTTCAGAATGAATTTGGATCAAATCTTCAAATATTAAAATATATGATGGGGATGCGGCCTATATTTGACTATAAGGCACTTTATGCGGATCCCACGGAGAACTTTGTGTCTCCGCCTGATCCGGAGCCTTATACACAGGTCACATTTCGTTTTCGTACTGCAGCGGATAATGTAGATCGTGTATATCTAGTGTCGGGAGAAAAACGCATCCCAATGAAGCCGGCAGGAATAGTTGGTGAATTTGAGTATCACGAAGCGCAGATGGAGATCGGCGGAGAGATACTTTACTACTATTTTGAGATAGTATCCGGGAGAGTGCGGGTATTTTTTGATCAAAGAGGTGTGAAAAAGGATGATAACAGCCTCGTGAAGTTCACTGTTGTTCCCGGGATCCATACACCTGACTGGAGTAAGGGCGCTGTTATATATCAGATTTATACCGACAGGTTTTATAACGGAGATCCGTCAAATGACGTATTAAACAGGGAATATTACTACTTAGGCGGTTATTCCGAGCATGTAGAAGACTGGAATAGTCCTGTAAGCACCATGGATGTGCGGCGTTTCTATGGTGGAGATCTGGCAGGAGTAATAAAAAAGCTGCCGTATCTGCAGGAACTCGGTGTAGAGGTCATCTATTTCAATCCATTATTCGTTTCGCCGTCAAACCATAAATATGATATACAGGATTACGATCATATAGATCCTCATCTCGGAGTCATAATAGATGACGGTGGAGATCTGCTTAATAGCGGAAGCACAGAAAATAAAGATGCGACACGTTATATCAGACGTGTGACCAGCAAAAAAAATCTGGAAGCAAGTAATGAACTGTTTGCGCACCTGGTAGAAGAATGTCATAAGGTTGGCATAAAGGTCATTATCGATGGTGTATTTAACCATTGCGGTTCATTTAATAAGTGGCTCGATCGTGAAGAAATCTATGAAGGCCAGAAAGACTATGACAGCGGAGCTTACGTGTCTGAGTACAGCCCGTATGTGGACTTTTTTGACTTTTCGGATGAGACAGCATGGCCGGAAAATCCGACCTATGATGGCTGGTGGGGACATGAAACACTGCCAAAGCTGAACTATGAGAATTCGAGCAGACTCTGTGACTATATTCTCCGGATCGCAGCTAAATGGGTGTCACCTCCGTATAATGCAGACGGATGGCGTCTCGATGTGGCAGCGGATCTCGGACATTCACCGGCATTTAACCATCAATTCTGGAAGTTTTTCAGACAGGCAGTTAAAAAAGCAAATCCCGAGGCTGTTATCCTGGCGGAGCATTACGGAGATCCTTCGCAGTGGCTGGGGCACGGCGAATGGGATTCTATCATGAACTATGACGCCTTTATGGAACCGGTAACCTGGTTCCTTACCGGTATGCAGAAACATTCGGATGAGTATAGAGAAGATCTCCTGAATAATCCGGATGCATTTTGGTCAAGTATGATCTTCTGCAGCGCCCGTATACCTATCTCTTCACTTTTTTCTGCTATGAATGAGTTATCAAATCACGATCATTCGAGATTTTTAACGAGAACTAACCATTTGGCAGGCAGACTCGGAGCATACGGACCTGAGGATGCGGAAAAGGGTGTAAACAAAGCGGTCATGAGGGAAGCTGTAGTTATACAGATGACATGGATCGGATGTCCGACCATTTACTATGGAGACGAAGTAGGAATGTGCGGATTTACAGATCCCGACAACCGCAGACCGTTTCCGTGGGATGATCAGGATGTGGAACTTTTTGACTTTCATAGAGCATGTATTCGTATCCATAAGGAAAATCCTGAGCTTAGGACAGGAAGTCTCATGAGACTCGCAGGAAAGACCGGAGTGATCGCATACGCACGGTTTAACAGGCACAATGTCAGTGTGATCGCAGTAAATAACAATGATCATAGAGAAGAGATAGATCTCGATGTATGGAGAACCGGCATACCGGCAGAAAGCGTGCTGAAGCGCGTAATGCTGTCAACCGATCAATCCTTTACAACCGAACCCTATAATATTCCGGTACATGGAGGAAAGCTTCATCTGTCGCTGCCGCCGACGAGCGCTATCATAGCCAAGGCTAGTTATGGCGATAAAAAACTCACGGAAAAAGA
>CAMVTN010000158.1 GCA_947170415.1 uncultured Lachnospiraceae bacterium
GCGTCAGATTTTTGTTCTTCAAGATCAATATCTTCCAATGCAGCCTCCTGCGAACTCTGGAGCAGATCATTAAGCTGTATCTCCTCCTGTGGCTGTTCTGCTACCTTGTCCGCACGCATGGAGCGGAGTACTACAAATGCCAGTAATCCGAGGATCAGTACTATCAGACCGATCATCAGGATCATCTGCCATGAAACACCAGTCTTTTCACTGTCGATAAATACCGGTTCATCATATGCAACGATCTGTATATTTGCTACCGGTATTCCTGTTGCCTTTGATACGACATTGCTTACATCCTCATCAACTTCTGTCTTGAGTCTTTCACCATTCTGGGCTTTGAACTCATCAAAGGTCATTCCGTCCAGCTTCCCCTGTGCTTTGAGATCATCCTCGTTATAGATCACATAGTGGATAGCTGTGATACCAATGGATGAAGAATCATACTGTATCGCACCGCCGGCTTCCTTTGTCTGCCTTATAGTTTCATTCGGCAGATAATCTCTCGAAGTTTCATCAGTAGTCGTTGTGGAACTACCGTTATCGGCGTATACATAGGTGTTATCACCATTTGTATCGGTTCCCGGCACCTGCCCGCTGGCATTTTCAGCTGTCTGGCTATAGGTATCCTGATGTGAGAGCACACCCTGATCCTGTCCGTCTGCCGGCGAATACAAATGCTCAGTAGTCTCTATATTGCTCCAGTTAAGATTTAGATTCGGCACTACCTGCACGTTATCGTAGATCTTTGCCCCGACAAGTGCATCCCTTATCTCACTCCTAACGAGATCATCATATTTCTTCTTGTAGGAAAGTCTGTTTGACGCGCTTCCGGATGATGTTCCGTCATCTTCTCCCGCAAAGAGCATCGAACCATCCTGAGACATGATCACCACGTTAGTAGTAGTGTCATTACCTATGGCTGTAGCGATAAACTTTGCGAGTCCCGATGCAACGTCATCTGTCATGGCAGTTTTATCTTTCACATCCAGCATTACGCTTGCATATGATTCCTGCTGCTCATTTAAGAGAGTTCCATCATTCTCCGGAATACTTAAATTAACGGTGGCTTTATCGATATATTCCTGCTTTTCCAAATCTTCTGCGATGTGTTTTTCCAGATAGACCTGATATTTCTTTTGTTTATCAGCCTCTGTTGTGGAAAAGCCGCCACTAAACACATTAGCGATGTCATACCCTTCCGCAGTGATATTATTTGCACCAAGGAGGATATTTGCATCCGAAAGCTGCTTTTTATTGATCTGGATAGTAAGACCATCATCCGAGATCTTATAATCCATTTTCTGATCTTCCAGCAACCCCTTTATCTCAGCTGTTTCTTTTGTATTTTCTGCTATTGCCAGTACAACGTACTGAGGTGAAGTAAGTGCCCATACAAAAACAGTAATAGCCACTACAACAGCAGCTGCCACCGATACTATCAGTGTCTTCTGCTTGATAGAAAACTTATTCCACCATTCCTTCAGTCTCTCCTGTAATTTCCCCAAACGTTCCTGCATCAGAAAGCCCCCGATTCCAATACTAAAACTGACAGGATTCCAATCAGTGCCCACTCACCCCAAAACACTGACCTTCCTTACATAGACATGTGCAATCAAATCTGCATCTGCATAATCTCACGATATGCTTCTAAAAATTTATCCCTAAGTGCAGTCGTATATGTAAGTGCTGCTGAAGCCTTTGCCTGTGCTATTGCCAGATCATGTGTATTCTCTGTAAGTCCCAGCGCAAGCTTTATCTCTTCATCTTCCTGATCCTGGAGATATGAATTTGTCTCATTGACCTGATTTACCGCTGCCTGCAAGAAAGAATTAAAATTCCCACTGTCCTCGATCCTTGTATATGCAGGTGCCGCATTCTTAATAGCCTCAGAAGAAACATTATATAATTTCGTAATATCCAATTTTTATACCCCTCAATAAAACTAAACCCCTGTTTTAAGCTACCCTTAAGCCTGACCTATCGTAAGCCCCTTCTGTGCGATACTCTTGCTTGCGTTAAACGCTGTTGCATTTGCCTCATACGCACGACTTGCGTCTATAAGATTGGTCATCTCCGTTATGGTATTTACATTCGGATAGTGAACATAGCCGTTTTCATCTGCATCCGGATGTGAAGGATCATATACCATCTTGTAGTCAGTATGTGTATCCTCATATACACCGCCGACCTTTACTCCTGCCATCCCTGTACGATTGTACTTACTCATATTGCTTGTCAGGACAGCATTAAAAGTGGCATGAGGATCATTTTTTTCCTCGAATGTCACTACCTTCCTTGTATATGGTCCACCGTTTCCCGTCCTTGTGGTGTTTGCGTTCGCGATATTTTCAGAAATGATATCCATCCGAAAACGTTCAGCCGTTAATCCGGATGTATTGATACTAAACACATCAAAAGCTCCCATAAAGCACCCCTCACTTTTCTACCCTTGTTCTACCCTGTGTCACTTTGATGTAAATATACAGACTATGATCACTTTGCAACCAGCTTGATATTACCAAACTCGGCATTTATGCTCTGTGTCAGTCCATTATAGAGAGTTGTATTAGATGCGAGATGCGCACTCTCTGTTTCTATATCGACATTATTTCCGTCCAGACGATAGGAAAAATTTTCATGATCTGTAAAAACTGTTCCCTTAAGGTGATCAAGTCTCACTGATCCGACCTTTTCGTCGAGACTCTTATATCTGGAATGTCTGAGTGCCTTCTCAAGATTTGCTGAAAAAGAAACGTCCTGGCGCTTATAGCCGGGCGTGTTGATATTGGCGAAGTTATTTGCTATCGCCTTGTTACGCAGATATGATGCGTCAGCAGCCCTGTCCAGGACATTAATATAGTCGTAAATATTGGTATTGATCATAAGCTCACCCCCCGACTCCCTGCAGAAAACTGAAGCAACGACCGCGTTCCCCAATACGCATTTAGTATACTTCAGAGTCTCAATTTCAATTATAAGTATTTCAGGGTAGAAGTCAACGAAATGAGCCGTTGCACCTCATTAAGAACAAATAAGGGTTACTGTTCCCTCGCTTTCAGCTCGCGACAAAAAAACGGAGATGGGATCAACCCATCTCCGACTGCCATGAATGTGCTTCATCGTAAACATCATCATTTATGATCTTGATGTTAGTTCCTCTCATACCTGCGGAACGTGTTTCTATGATGCCTGCACTCTCAAGTTTCTTCAAAGCATTAACTATTATCGAACGTGTGATTCCGATGTTTTCTGCGATCCTTGAAGCAACGATAGTACCTTCTTTGCCCTCAAGGCTGTCAAGAACGTGAACCACAGCTTTAGCCTCTGAATATGAAAGAGATGCAAATGCTGAACGAACAACCTTTTCCTTACGGTTCTCTTCTGCGTCTTCTTCGCTAAGAGAACGGAGCATCTCGAGTCCGACTACTGTCGTGCCATACTCACATACAATGATATCTTCGATCGAATACATATCAGAAAGACGGCTCACAATAAGTGTTCCAAGTCTTCTTCCTGCGATAAAGATCGGAGCTACCAGTACATGATACTTTCCTGCAGTCTCCTGATCAAAACCTAAAGTCTGGAGATTAACATTTTCCTGCATGGAAAGGATTCCAAGAAGACGGTCATTAAGCGCACCGTTCAGGAATGATCCGACTTTTACTTCGGGAAGAAGACAGCTTTCCTCGGATGTCTCTGCATCTTCTCCAAGAACTTTTCCCTTACGACTGATGACCATTACATTTGCCGAAAGAAGGTGATGGAGAACTCCGCAAATATCTGTAAAAGCTACCTTTCCTTTTTTGTTCTGGTGCAGGAGTACATTTACATTTCTGATCCTGTCCAATAATTCAACACTGCTCATAATATCCTTTCAAACTCAAAACACTTACTTCTATGATTCCTGATCCTTACGATCGAGGACTTTCTTACATTCTTCATTGGTACATACAAGGCGGTTACCCTTTTCTACCATCATAGAACCACAGTCAGGGCACTTAACCGCACTTGGCTTTGGCCAGCTCATAAAGTCGCAATCCGGGAATCCGATACAGCCATAATATCTCCTGCCCTTACGGGTCA
>CAMVTN010000159.1 GCA_947170415.1 uncultured Lachnospiraceae bacterium
CAGTAAGTGAAAGAGAATTGCCCAGAATCTCTGACGGTACATGTCCACCATCCCACTGCCATTCGATATCTGCATCAACTCCTGAAGAAAGGAATGCAATCTGAAGGTTAAGGGAATTGAACATTGAAATATCACCTTCTGATGCTCCGCAGACCATCCTTATCCATGTGGGATCTGTTACGTCTTCATCACCTATGTAATTAAGCGGATTGTAAAGATCTACTATCACATTTCCATATTTATCACCTTCATAAACTTCCGCAACATCACTTTGATATGCTGCAAGCATTTCTTCATATGTTGAATAGTTAGATGAATCTGTTTTGCTTCCTGTTGACTGGGTTGTGCCTGCATCCGGAGTTCCTACATCCATAGTGTCTCCTGCCGAGTTTGCAGCCACATCTGCATTTTCAAAGTTTCTGTTGCCTCCGGGACCTCCGGCCATATCACCTTTAGGACCATCTGTCATTCCATCCGGACCACCGGGCATTCCACCAGGGCCGCCCATGCCGCCTGATGATGAGCTGCTCTTAGCGTATCTGCCTTCTATGAAAGCCTGAGCTTTATCTTCAGATGTCATATCTGCAACTTCTTCGTCAGAAAGTGCATTGCCATCCTTATCAAACCATGTCCATCCATCTGCATAGTCAAGGTTATCAAGATACCACTGCAGATTTGAAATAAATTCTGCAAGATAAAAATCAACGTATGTTCCGCCGTATCCATTAGTGTCAGCATACTTTGTTTCATCATATTCAATAGAAAGCTCTATTGTATCATCTGTATCGCCATCGCCATTAATATCGAGATCCACATCAGCCTCTTTAACTGAAAGGTGCTGATCATTAATATATGTCATGTACTCTTCTGAGAGGTATTTTGCCATCTGTTTCTGAAATGAAGTGTTGAAATCATAGTCAGAATCCATGTAATACTCAAAAGCCATGGCCATATCTGCTTCATAAAGCGATGTTATTGGAGAATATGCAACCGCTCCCCATGCTCCATCTGAAAGATCATAGGTCACACCATCTATAGTTACAGTAGTATCATAAGTACCATCTTCATTGACATAGACTCCGACAGCACCGACAGCAATCTGATAATCATAGAAATCTGAACTGTCTGAAGTTGCTGCAAACATGGTAGCATGTGCTCCGCCACCGCTTCCGCCGGTGGATACAAAGTACTCTGTACTTCCGGGAAGATTACCAAGGAGTATGTTGTATCTTACAAATCGTGATGCTGCCTTCTGATCCACCAGACAAGACGGCGCATCTCCTGTGTAATACTCATTTCCGTTCTCGTCTTTGGCTGTATCATTTTTTCCTCTGTTACCACAGGAAACATTGATGTAGCCTTCTGCTGCGTATGATGTTGAAGCATTGGTATTAGTGGATGAACTGTATCCCGCAGCACCTGTATTCAAAATTACCGGTGCTGTGTCTGCTGTATATATTTGTCCATTTGAGCTTGTTACCTTTGTGTCATGATCAATCACAAGTTGTCCATGAACATCTTCTGAATAATTGTCAGCAGTGATATCTTCTATTCCATCACCATCAGTATCTATTCCCTTTATATAAGCTCCGGGAACACATACCGAAACACCTTCTTCATCTTCGATTTCTGCATTAGCCACTGCTGTTACGATACTCATTACCCAGGCATCCGCATCCCGGTCATAGCTCCATGTCACTTCCTCGTTATTTGCAAGATTAAGTGTCTCCTCTATGGATGCCCTTTCCTCTGCAGAAGTCGCCTGTAGTGATGATGTAGCTGCGTCTTTTGAATCTGTCTCCGATCCTTTCGAAGATTCTTCTGTTTCAACCTCACTCTCTGTTTCTGTCGCGGTACCTATGTCCTGAGGTTTTTTAGTTTCAGAAACTGCTCCGCTGCACCCGATAAGTGATGATGTCAGCGCAGCAATTGTCAATAATGCAAGTATCTTCTTTATTTTCATCTATATATGCCTCCGGTCAAGCTGTTTATCTTTGACAGGCATATAATAAAAAATGAAACTTGAAGAAAGCTTGAAGTTTTTAAAGAATTTATAACCGGTTCATTTTTTTACCGGAATCCTGACTATAAACGTTGTGATCCCCTTATCACATTCCACGCTTATTTCACCTTCATGGGCTATTACAACAGCCTTTGCTATCGCAAGACCCAGACCATAGTGTCCGTTAAGTGCACGGGACGCATCTGTCCTGTAAAAGCGCTCAAATATCCTGTTTCTTTCTTCTTTCGGAATTTCTTTTCCCGGATTAGATATCTTAAGCACAGCATTTTTATTCTTCTCATACAGTGTGACCAAGACTTTGCACGGATCCACATTGTCATTTTGTGCTTTTTCAGCATGGGAAAATGCATTATCCAAAAGTGTCGAAACCAGCTGCCCAAGCTGGTTCGCATCACCTTCCAGATGGATATTTTCTTCTATGTCACTTTCTAAAAGCATTCCCTTTTCAAAAGCAACAGAATCAAACGGAAGTATACCGCCTGTAACTATTCTGGAAAAATCAACATCCGTATGTATAGTCTCTACGTTCTCTGTTCTTGAAAGATCCAGAAGACTTGTCACAAGCTCTTTCATACGCTGATTTTCGTAAAAGATATTATCAAGCCATTTATTAGTTCCTATCTCACGTCTAAGAAGTTCGGCATTTGCATTTACCGTTGATATGGGAGTTTTCAGTTCATGACCGGCATCAGAAATGAACTGTTTCTGTTTTTGATATGTCTCTTCGATAGGTTTCATTATCTCCTTCGAAGCTCTTAAAGAAATAAAGAACAGTATTATTAAGGCAATAGCACCAAATATAACCGTATTCAGGATAAGTGTTTTCATGCTGTTGCCTATCAGGGTATTGTCCATCATTACTGCATAGGTTTTTCCTGATGATCCATCTGAAGCGACACGATAGACCATTCTTCCACTTATACCGCTTATCTTGCCGTTTAATATAAGCTGCGATGCAAGATTTATCAGAGCTTCATCGCTCATCACAGGCTTAACATCATTTAATATACCCGTTACATTGCCATCAGAAGAAAATTCTACAAGATACATGACGGCAGCGTCTGCAAGCCTACGGTTTTCAGGACCGTCTGCTGTATCATCCGGAACACCTTTTGGCCCATTTCCTCTCATGTATTCATCAAGAAATACTTCCAGGATCCTCTGATTATTCCTGTAAACCGCATTGTAAGTTGTAATTGAGATAGTGAGCAGGGTGCCAAGAAGAATAAGCGCAGTAAAACCCATGATCGCAGCAGTGATCTTATGTCGTGAAGTTGAAAATAGTCTGTTTCCAAACTTCTTAACCATTCCTATGCCTTCTTCCTTAATTCATATCCAAGCCCGCGTACTGCCTTGATCTCCATCATTGATCCAAGGAACTGCAGCTTTTTTCTGGTAAAAGAGATATAGACTTCTACGTTGTTATACTCAGCTTCATTATCAAATCCCCATATTTTAACGGCGAGTTGTTCCTTACTGACGATCGCTCCCTTATTTGCCAAGAATATCTCCATGATATGAAGTTCTTTTTCTGAAAGGCGTACATCCGTGCCGGTTTCAGTATTTATCAAAAGCGACCTGCTTCTGTCCAATTTAAGATCTCCGGAGACGAGATTACCGGTATCATCCGTATTTTGAATATTGTTCCTGCGAAGTAATGCCCTCACTCTCGCAAGGAGTTCTTTTGTCTCAAACGGCTTTGTGAGGTAATCATCTGCTCCGCTGTCCAGTCCTATCACTTTATCATCAGTGTCTGCCCTGGCAGTGAGCATTAATATCGGAGTCTGTATACCTTCTTTTCTGGAAGTCCTGGCT
>CAMVTN010000160.1 GCA_947170415.1 uncultured Lachnospiraceae bacterium
AAAAGATTCCTCTCGGTGTTTCAGTTACATTGTCACTTACCAGCCGCATCGGTAACTTACTGTTACTATCTGTGAATAAGTATACGGGCAGACCTTCGGAATGATCACGATTCCTGCAATTATCAGGAAAAGTACGATAAGGCTTCCGACTGCAAGCGGATTCTTCATGAGTCGTCTCATTCCATCCTTAAAGAAGGTAGTGGACTCACCCATTACATCCTGCTGCTTTTTCTCATCATCTGTTGCCAGTCTAAAATCATCTGCATTAAATTTTGAAAGATCTACCTGCGCAGAAAGCAAATTTTTCTTCGGAAGATCTGATGTATTGTTCTGCATTTCAAATTCCTCTCAATCCGGTATTAATTAAATGTGATTCTGGGATCAACCAGCTTATATGCGATATCTGTAAGCAGGTTTGCGATAACCATAAGGATCGCAAGGAACAGAGTAACTGCCATGATAGTAGGATAATCACGGTTTGTGATAGATGTTACAAACTCAGTTCCAAGTCCGCCGATCGTAAAGATATTCTCAACGACCATTGATCCTGTAAGGATATAAGCAACCATCGGACCCACGTATGTAATTACCGGAATAAGAGCATTTCTAAGCGCATGAAGGAAAATAACCTTTACAGTTGAAACACCCTTAGCCTTTGCTGTTCTGATGTAATCCTGACCAAGCGCATCCAGCATACTTGTCTTTGCAAGTCTTGTAACATATGCCATCGGATAAAGACTAAGCGCAATGATTGGAAGGATATAATTGGGATTCGTAGGACTCCATACCGGTATCAGTCTCAGCTGTAAACAAAATACCAGCAGTAAAAGTGTTGCAAGTACGAAGGACGGCATTGCTGTCGCGAGAGTCGTAAAGAACACGATAAGTCGGTCAGGCCACCTGTTTCTGGTAAGCGCCGCAAGTGAACCAAGTATAAGACCTGCAATGATCGCCAGAATCGCCGCCGTACCACCAAGACGCGCGGAAACCGCAAACTTTGATGTGATATTGTTCCAGATGTCTCGACCTGTCTTAAGAGACACGCCCCAGTCACCATGGAGGATATTTCTCATGTAAAGTACGTACTGTACCTGTACAGGTTTATCCAGATTATAACGTTCTTCAAGGACAGCCTGTGCCTGAGCACTGGTAGCCTTTTCCTTATTGAAAGGACCTCCCGGGATCAATTCCATTACAAAGAAGGTGATAGCACTTACGATAAGGATCGATAAAATTGCGAGGATAACTCGCTTGATAATGTATTTAGCCACGTTCTTTCTCCTATCAAGATTCTTTCCCGCTTTTGTTTTCCGCCGGCCGATGCGGATTCAGCATAATAGCCAAATTTATTAACGGGATTTCAGCAGGTCAATGCATCAACATTGCGTCACTTTAATTCAATAAAGCAAGGCTATATAAAAAATGCGATGACGTATAGCCTGAAGTCATGCATCATCGCATCATCTCTTGCATATATCCTGCGTAATCCTGTTTATTTTAACATTCGATGTATTTATGTCAAGATACAACAGTACGTCCGTCGCGGACATTTTGACTTGCTTTATCCGTCTGCTGAATATTATTACATGTATACACGTATATTTCAATACATTTATACATTAAAATTAATCAAATTTGTATATTTATACATGTATTTAAATTAGTCCGTCATTTTTAACAAATTTTATTTATATTCTCCGAAAATGCTTTATACTATACATATAAAGCCGATATAAAATTCTATATAAGCATTCATGTTTGCACAAAATGAGGATTTTTTACCCGGAGGTGTTGATTATGTTCAGATTCAGTGATGAGATCAGCCCCGAAGAGGCACGTGAATATGGTCTTTCAGATCACGCACTCACAAACAGTCTTGATATGCGCTCTCCTATTTTGCAGGAGGAGTTTATGAGAGAAAGCCGGACTGTTGACGAGAGAGCAGGTCATGTAAGGAAGTCCATGATCCGTGGACTCTGACCACCAGGCTATTCAGGGCGTTTCCTGTAGATAGCTTTATCAGCAAAAGAAGCGAAAGCATCAGCGCTTATACGTTAAACGGACTGCCTTCGCCGATCATAGAGAAAAACAAAAAGAACTGCAGTACCGGATTCTGATTCCATGTACTGCAGTTTCTTTATGTTTATCGTCACTTTACCATTCTTTGTTGTAGTATAGCCGCTTTCAGCCCACTCAGATACCTGCGTATTCCTTGACCCAGGCTTTTTCTTCTTCTGTGAGGTACGGATTCAGTGCATTGACTACCTCAGTCTGATACTCAATGTACTGCGCCAGTTCTCTCTCACTCATGATCGAACGGTCCATTCCCTTATCATCGATCGGAACCATGGTGATATTTTCAAACTTCATGAACTGACCGTCCTCTGTGTGAACATCTTTCTTTACGATGAGCACATTCTCCGTTCTGATACCGAATTTACCTGCACGGTAAACACCCGGTTCATCCGTAACATCCATTCCTTCCTCAAGGACAGCCTCATCCGGAAGCGGTTTCCATCTGATTCCCTGAGGACCTTCGTGAACATTCAGGATATATCCAACGCCATGACCTGTTCCGCACTTGTAATCCATTCCTTCATTCCACATCCTCTGACGGGCAAGGATATCAAGATTACGTCCAGTACATCCATAAAGCCACTTTGCATTTAAGAGATTCAGCATCGAACATGCTGTAAGCGTAAATGCATGCTTTTCCTCTTCTGTGATCGGTCCGAGCACGATCGTTCTCGTAACATCAGTTGTTCCGCCATTATACTGTCCGCCGGAATCCACGAGAAGCATATGTTCTGCCTTGAGTTCCACAGGATTTTCCTCTGACGGCTCATAGTGCATCATCGCTGCATTTGCGCCATATGCGCTGATAGTTCCGAAAGACAGATCTCTGAATTCCGGGATTGCACGGCGAAACTCAAGCAGTTCTTCCGCAGCGCTCATCTCCGTATACTTCTCTTTACCTATATTGGTCACGAGCTTATATATAAACTTCGTAAGAGCAACACTATCTTTCAGATAGATCTTTTTCATATGTGCGATCTCGGTACCGTTCTTCACAGCTTTCATCGCTGTAGTCGGATTTGTCTCCGCCATGATCTTTGCTCTTTTTTTCAGAGTCTTATACAGAGTGTAATTTACCTCCGAAGTATCCAGCATCACAGGGCGAAGTTCCTCTATCGGCAGATTACTGCCTCTAACTGCTCCGCTATCAGCTGAAACATATGCTACATTGCTTCCGAGGCTGCCATTTTTCAGAAATTTCTTCACATAGTTGTAGTCCGAGATGATGACACCCGCTCTGTCCATTGCAGAGCGAAGTTCCTCTGTAGCTGCTTTTTTCTGGAGAAAGAGTATCGCACTCTGCTCCGTGATATATGCGTAGCTCATAAGCACCGGATTGCACTCTACATCATTTCCTCTGATATTAAAGAGCCACATAATATCATCGAGCTTACTTAAGAAAAGTGCAGCCGCACCTTTTTCCTTAAGTTCACTGCGAACCCTGTCAAGCTTCTGCACAGTAGTTTCACCAACAAGCTTCGGCTGCAGGATCTCAGCCTTACTTACAGGAAATTCCGGTCTTTCAAATATATCCTTTGAAAGATCCTTTTTGTAAGAGATACGAAAGCCTTTCTTTTTTGCGAGCGCCTTCAGTTTCTTACCAAAAGCTGCCGTTACAGTGCGTCCGTCAAAACCAAGAACACTTCCTCTACCGAGCTTTTCCTCCAGAAATTCCGCAACTGTCGGAACGCCTTCCTCTCCCATCCGGTACAGCGTGATTCCGCTGCCGGCCAGC
>CAMVTN010000161.1 GCA_947170415.1 uncultured Lachnospiraceae bacterium
GGATGCCCCAGCTGTGATACCTACACAGTGAATTGATTCAGGAGAGCCTAAATTCAAGTCATCAAGTGTCTGTATATGTCGGGTATCCCGACATTCTTCAGAACAGATTTCGTATAGCTTTCTCGTATTGGAGCTGTGTTTCCCACCAATTACTATCATCACATCCACCTGGGATGCTATCTCTCTCGCTTCTGTTTGTCTCTGCTCTGTCGCACTGCAAATTGTATTCACAGTATTTATACTATAACCTTTTTTTGTAAAGATTTCAACTAATTCTTTAAATTTACTGTAATTAAATGTTGTCTGTGACACGACGCAAACGCCGTTATCTCCGGAAGGGCTGAATTTTTCAGCTTCTTCGCGGGTCTGTACAACGGATACGGGTGTGTCCGAAAATCCGATTATACCCTGAACTTCCGGATGAGATGCATCTCCGATAACAACAATTTCTTTACCGGCCTTACTTTCTTCCTCGACAATATTATGAATTTTTACAACAAACGGACAGGTGGCATCCACCAGTCTGATCTCCGGCTTTTTGCGGATCAATTCATAAATGTCTCTGGAAACACCGTGAGAACGTATTATTACAGTCCCGGATTCAAGTCTTTCAAGCTCTTCTCTTGAATTCAGGACCGTAACTCCCTTGCTCTCAAAGTCTTTTACTACTTCTTCGTTGTGGATTATCTCTCCGTATGTATAGATCTTTCCACCACGGTTTATTTCTTCATAGACAGTATCTACGGCCCTTTTTACACCAAAACAAAAGCCCGCAGATTTTGCCGTGATAACTTTCATACATTATCCTTTCAGATTTTATCATTGCGTACAATCACTAACCATCGTACTTTAATAATCGCAAAAAATCCGTAACCAAAGCAACTTTTAAGTATAGTAAACGAATTTACTTAATCCGTTTACTATAACGCTCACTTAACGTATGAAAGGATCTTGTCTGCAACCTGCTCAATGGTCATATCGGAAGAATCAACCAGAATTGCATCTTCTGCCTGTACGAGTGGAGCTTCGTCACGGGTCATATCACGGTGATCTCTTTCTGCGATCTCTTCCTGAATCTTCTCCAGATTACATCTCTCACCCTTGGCGCAGAGTTCATCATATCTTCTCTTTGCACGAACCTCTACGGATGCTGTAAGGAAGATCTTAAGGTCAGCGTTCGGAAGTACCTTTGTGCCGATATCTCTGCCGTCCATTACCACATCCTGCTCAGCTGCAAGCTTCTTCTGAAGAGCTGTAAGCTTCTTTCTTACCTCAGGTACGACTGATGTCTTTGATGCAGCTGCGCTCACGTCCTCTGTACGGATCATACCGTTTACATTCTGTCCATTAAGGAAAACACACTGAACACCGTCTTCATAACGGATGGAAATATCTGCACTCTGGCTCTTTTCTGCAATGAGATCTACTCTGTCAAGCTCTACGCTTTCTTTTAACATAAAAAGAGCCATTGCACGGTACATTGCTCCCGTATCAACGTAAATATAGCCCTTTTTCTTAGCTACAAGCTTGGCAATGGTGCTCTTTCCGGCACCTGCAGGTCCATCAATTGCAATATTGTATGACATATCTGATTCCTTTCAAAATTCCTATATTTAGAAGTCAATTTTGACATTCACTTAATTGTTATCGGCAATTGCCCGTCCGCAGGCAACCGCTGTTGACCATGCGATCTGAAGATTAAATCCTCCTGTTACCGCATCCAGGTCAAGAACCTCTCCAATAAAGTACAGATGAGGACAGTTCTTCACTTCCATTGTACCCGGATCGATTTCCTTTACACTGACGCCGCCCTTTGTGATTATAGCTTCATTAAAGCCTCTCAGACCGGTCACTGTCATTGTGAAATCCTGTATAAGTTCTC
The DNA here is from genome assembly GCA_947170415.1 of uncultured Lachnospiraceae bacterium. GTDB lineage: Bacteria > Bacillota > Clostridia > Lachnospirales > Lachnospiraceae > NK4A144. The sequence goes on from CAMVTN010000161.1 coordinate 1,883, forward strand.
TCAGCCTGCTTCTCTCTTCATGAGAAATCTCTGCGCAGCGCTTTGAGGGGTCGATACCTGATCTCTCTATCATTACCGGCACGAGTTTTGACGGGAACAGCGCTCCCAGAGAATTTTTGAACTGTTTACTTCTGGACTCGTCAAATTCGCGTATAAGGCGTTCATCCAGCTGTTCCGGAGTAAGCGCCGGCTTGAGATTTAAGCGAAGTGTAAGTTCTGACTCAAAATTTGAAGGTGCTACTCTCGCAGACGCAGACAGTATCATCGGACCGCTTACGCCAAAGTGAGTGAAAAGCATCTCTCCAAAGTCGGAATACAGTTCCTTTTTTCCCTTCATAAGGCGAAGTCCCGTATTTTTAAGAGAAAGTCCCTGCAGATTCTTTACGAAAGATTCTTTTGTATTAAAAGGAACGAGCGCAGGTGTAGGGTCTTTTATCTTTAATCCGAGAGTCTTTGCAAACTTATAGCCGTCACCTGTTGAACCGGTAGATTCATATGACTTTCCGCCGGTAGCAACTACGACCGCATCTGCATAGTATTCCTCACCATCCGCAGTTATAAGTCCCTTGCACACTCCTTCATCCACGATCAAAGAAGTAACTTTTTCATAAAGGCGCACTTCTACACGAAGGCGGCGAAGTTCTTTATCAAGAGCATGGATCACATCATAAGAATGATCACTTACAGGAAATACACGATTTCCACGCTCGATCTTTGTTTTGAGCCCAAGTTCCTCAAAAAATTCGATCGCATTCTCATTTGTGAAGCCATAAAGACTCGAATACATAAATTTACGGTTTGAGACAATACTGTCAAAAACCGTTTCCAGATCAGATGCGTTTGTGAGATTGCATCTTCCCTTACCTGTGATAAAAAGCTTCTTTCCAAGCTTCTCATTTTTTTCAAAAAGTGTGACGCTTAAGCCTGATCTCGCTGCCATAACAGCACACATCATGCCCGAAGCGCCTCCACCGATAACTAATACTTTTTTCATTTACCACCATAAATCGTCTTCGGATAGTTCCGAATCGAATCTTCATCTACAAAATCAATCTCGTCCTGATTGTAGATCTGATAATCACCCCAAACACGTTCCAGATCTTCGAGCTGGGCAATGACACGGTCCGTACGCTTCATACAGAGAGCCACCACCAGCGAATTTATCAGAGAAAGAGGTGCTACCAGTGAATCCACAATGGATATATTATCACTTCTCGCGAGCAGATTACAGGATGAATATAAATTCATCGGTGAGTGCACGCTGTCAGTGATCGATATCACATGTGCATTTCTGTCATTTGCGAACTCCATTGCTTTCAACGTTCTCATAGAATATCGCGGAAAACTTATGCCGATCACCACATCTTTTTCGTTAACTGTGATCATTTGTTCAAAGACTTCCGTCATACTGTTAGTGGAAATCAGATGAACATGACCAAACATCATATTTAGATAAAATGACAGGAATCCTGCAAGGGGTGCGCAGCTGCGGATGCCGACCACATATATATCCCGTGCCGCGAGGATAGTTTCTACCGCGGATTCAAATGCTTTTACGTCTACGTTAGAGATCGTGTCCGCTATTTTTTCTATGTCAGACTTTAGTACAGAGTTGATTATCTCCGACTGACTGGCATTTCCATATGCCAGATCCATCCTGTCTATGGAACTGAGTTTTGTCCGGACTAAATGTGCAAGTTCTTTCTGAAATGCAGGGAAGCCGTCATATCCTAATGCTCCGGCAAATCTGACAACTGTAGACTCGCTGACCCCCACCTCGGCTCCCAGCTGGGCAGCAGTCATAAAGGCTGTCTCATCCGTATGTGCAGATATATACCTTATCAGAGCTTTCTGTCCTCTGCTCATCTCATCATACCGCCGACGCATGACAGACAGCAGAT
>CAMVTN010000162.1 GCA_947170415.1 uncultured Lachnospiraceae bacterium
TGGATTTTTCCTCCGCCTCTTTTTCCACAATCTCGGCGGTCTTGGCAAGGAGTCCCAAAGCAAAATCATTTTATACTTTTCAGATTTAAAACGCAACAGGGATTTAACATTTTTGTAAAATTTTCGTAAGAATACCCACAAGGCTGTCAATGTGCTCTTTTTCAATGATAAGAGGAGGAACCAGACGAAGTACATTACTGCCTGCTGTAATAATAAGAGCTCCCTCTTCCTGCGCCTTTGTAACAATTTCTCCTGCAGGGATATTTAATTCCAGTGCCTGCATAAATCCCTTTCCGCGGCGTTCTTTTACTACAGGGAATTTTTCTTTAAGCTCATCAAGTTTTTCTTCAAGGTAAGGTGTAAGATCCTTTACATGTCCTGTTATATCCTTCTCACGGAACTGTCTCAAAACCTCGAGAACAGCTGCACATGCAAAGGGATTTCCGCCATAGGTCGATCCGTGGTCTCCGGGAACAAGTGACTTTTCCGCAACCCTCTCTGTCATGAGGAATGCACCAACCGGAACACCACATCCAAGAGCCTTTGCCGTCGTCATGATATCAGGCTTGATACCATACTCTTCAAAAGCGAACATGCTGCCTGTCCGTCCCATTCCGCACTGTATCTCATCAAGGATCAGCAGGATATCCTTTTCATCACAAAGTTCACGAACACCCTTTAAAAATGCCGGATCTGCAGGATATATTCCACCTTCTCCCTGAACGGTCTCCATTATGATCGCACAGGTTTTTTCATTTACCAGCTCCTTTACGCTCTGAAGATCGTTATATTTTGCAAACCGGATATGACCTATTCCTGTTCCAAAAGCTTCTCTGTAATGGGAATTACCGGTTACGGAAAGTGCTCCCATACTGCGTCCGTGGAAGGAATGTTCCATTGCGATGATCTCATAATCTTCTGCCGGAGCCTTGGTATAGGCATATTTCAACGCTGACTTGATCGCGCCCTCGATTGCTTCTGTTCCGCTGTTTGTAAAGAAAACCCTGTCCATACCGGATACGCTGCAGAGTTCTTTTGCTGCCTCGACCGCGGGAACATTATAGTAAAGGTTACTTGTATGGATTATCTTATCGATCTGCGCTTTTATGGCATCATTGTATTCCTTATCGTTATAGCCTAATGCAAATACAGCGATACCTGCCGCAAAATCGAGATATTTTTTTCCGTCAACATCTGTGAGATATACGCCATCTCCATGATCGAGCACGATCTTAAACCGGTTATAGGTGTGAAGAAGATTCTTCTCTCCTTCTTCTATATACTTTTCTGAAAGACTCATTTTCATTCTCCTTCTTCCACCATTGCTGTTCCGATACCTTTATCTGTAAAGATCTCGAGGAGCAGGCAATGAAGCACACGACCGTCAAGAATATGTACATTATGTACTCCGCCATGGATCGCATCGATACAATTTCCAAGCTTCGGGATCATTCCTCCGCCAATGAATCCATCATCGAGAAGTGACTGCGCTTCTGATGCTGTTAATCTGGAGATAAATGACGACTTATCATTTATATCTTTATAAAGACCTTCAATATCTGTTAAGAATGCAAGCTTTTCAGCCTTTACTGCCTTTGCAATGGCGCAGGCTGCATCATCGGCATTGATATTGTAAGTGTGATAGTTTTCATCCATTCCGATGGGTGCCACGATCGGCAGGAAGTCTTTTTCCAGAAGGTCGTGGATTATCTTAGGATCAACTTCCGTTACTTCTCCTACATATCCTATGTCTTCTCCGTTTGAGAGTTTTTTCTTTACCTTTAAGAGACCTCCGTCTTTTCCACTGATACCGATAGCTTTTACTCCAAGGGACTCAACCAGCTGTACGAGGCACTTATTTACTTTATTTAAGACCATCTCGGCGATTTCCATGGTATCCTCATCCGTTACACGGAGACCATTTATAAATTTCGGCTCCATGCCGGCTTTTTCAACCCAGCGGCTGATTTCTTTTCCGCCGCCATGCACGATTATCGGCTTGAATCCAACGAGCTTTAAGAGTGTTACGTCTTTTATCACGTTTGCCCTGAGTTCATCACTTGTCATGGCAGATCCGCCGTACTTTACAACGATTATCTTCCGGTTAAATTTCTGTATATAAGGCAGAGCTTCGATCAGCACTCCTGCTTTGTCCTGTATTTTCTGCATTGAAACATCCATTTTTTTGCCTCTCTAATCTAATACGTGAAGTCTGGTAACTGTCTGTGTATAACGATACGGATCAACTATCAGGATCTGTAATCCGCATTGATCTTTACATAATCGTAGGTAAGGTCGCAGCCCCATGCTGTGGCTGACTCATCACCCATCTTCATATCGGCAGTCACATGAACTGTCTTTTCGGAAAGGATCTTTGTTGCTTCCTCTTCGCTGTAATCCACTGCCTTTCCATCCTTAAAGATGAGCATTTTTCCTGCGTCACTTCCAAACCAGAGCTCGATATGATCGGGATCAAAGGTGACTCCGGAATATCCCAGTGCACAGAGGATCCTTCCCCAGTTTGCGTCATGGCCGTAGATCGCAGCCTTTGTAAGAGATGAAGTGATTACTGACTTTGCAAGAACCCTTGCATGTTCTTTAGTATCAGCGTTTACTACTTCTACTTCAAAAAGTGCAGTAGCGCCTTCTCCGTCCCCTGCCATCTCTTTTGCAAGTGTTGTATTCACGTAATTAAGGGCTTTTCTGAAAGCTTCATAATCTGCGTTTTTCTCTGTTATCTCTGCATTACCTGCTTCACCGTTTGCAAGACAAAGATAGGTATCATTTGTGGAAGTATCTCCATCAACCGAGATCATATTGAAAGTATCAGGTATATCGCCTGAAACAGCATCTCTTAACAAATCACTGCTGATGTTGATGTCTGTTGTTACATAGGCAAGCATGGTGCACATATTCGGATGGATCATTCCAGATCCCTTTGCCATTCCTCCTACAGTCACAGTCTTTCCACCTATTTCAAACTGTACTGCAACCTGCTTTGAATGGGTATCCGTTGTCATGATAGCCTCTGCCGCCAGTGTGCCTGCATCAATGCTGTCATTAAGAGACGGTACCAGCTTTTCAATGCCTTCCTTTATCTTATCCATTCTAAGCTGCATTCCGATAACGCCTGTGGAACCAACGAGAACCGTATCCTCCGGAATATTAAGGAGAGCACCTGTGACCTTGGCTGTTTCAGCGCAGTATGCCATGCCTTCCTCACCTGTGCACGCATTTGCGATTCCGGAATTTACTACAACTGCCTGAGCTATACCCTTGCCACGAACAATATCCCTGTCCCAGATTACAGGAGCCGCTTTTACTACATTTGTTGTAAAAGTTCCCGCAGCCTTGCAAGGTGTCACAGAGTAGATCATCGCCATATCTTTTCTGTTCTGATACTTTATTCCGGCTTCTACACCAGCTGCCTTAAAGCCTTTTGCCGCAGTTACACCGCCCTCTATGATCTTCATATCCTAGTCCTTTCCATAATTTCCTAACTCAGGAATTAAAACTCTCAATGTTTTCTGTATTTAAGGTGAAATCGTAATAGTTAAGGTCCTGTCTCTGTGTCCACCCGATCTCTTTCCAAAAGGCATTTCCTACATCATTTTTTGTAAATGCAATAAGTGCCACTTTATTGATCTTCTCTTTTTTGAGAGCCCTCATTGCCATTACGACCATTTCTCTGCCGATACCGCGCATACGGTATTCTTCCTTTACACATA
>CAMVTN010000163.1 GCA_947170415.1 uncultured Lachnospiraceae bacterium
CTCGCTCAGTTTATCCAGTATAGTTACCGAGTCCACAGGTTTACCTGCATTAAATAATTCGGTTATCGCCTGAAAAAGTATCCCATACTGACGCGCAAAAAAGTCATCAGGTATGAGCATTTCAGATGCGGCAATTATGGCCTCTTTTCCGAGGAACATTGCACCTATAACAGATTGTTCCGCCTCCACAGAGTGGGGCGGAACACGGCTTATCACTGTTTCGTTGTCCATAATAAGACCTTTCTTACTCAGCCTCTACATGAAGCTTGAACTCAGCAGTAACTTCCGGATGAAGTCTCACCGGGATCATATAAGCTCCCAGATTCTTTATCTGATCCTTTATGATAAACTTCTTCTTATCGATCTCGATTCCCTTCTGCTTTTTCAGTGCTTCCGCGATTTCCTTGGATGAAACTGATCCAAATGTTCTTCCGTCTGCACCTGCCTTGATCTTTACAGAAACAGCAGTCTCCTTAAGCTTCTCTGCAAATTCCTTTGCATCTGCAAGCTCCTGAGCTGCAACCTTTGCGTCATTCTGCTTCTTGAGCTTGATATCATTAAGATTTTTTGCTGTTGCTTCTACTGCAAGTCCCTTGGACAGCAGGAAATTTCTTGCATATCCTTCACTAGCCTCAATTATATCTCCGGCCTTTCCCTGTGCCTTTACATCCTTAAGTAAGATGACTTTCATAATAATAAAACTCCTTTCGTTAAGACAGTTCTCCTTCTGCCTCCATCTCATCTATTGTCTGCTTCAAAACTCCGCGCGCTTCCTCAACGGTCTTTCCGACGAGCTGGGCACCGGCGATATTCATATGGCCTCCGCCACCCAGGCGTTCCATGATTATCTGTACATTAACTTCATCAATGGAACGTGCGCTGATATATATCTTGTCCTGATACTCTGTAAGAATAAAGGACGCTTTTACCAGATTAATATTCAACAGCTCATTTGCAGCCTGTGCACCTGTTACAGTAGGACTCTCAACATCGTTCGGGCAGATTGATATCGCATACTTGCCCTTATAAAGTTCAGAATTCTTAACAGCCTCTGCCCGCGCCTTATAATCAGCAAAATCATTTCTGAAAAGCTTTCTCACGCGGGTTACATCTGCCCCGTTTCTACGTAAAAACGCAGCTGCTTCAAATGTACGCACACCGGTCTTTGTCATGAAATTATTTGTATCTATCATGATTCCGGCATACAGGCTGTCCGCCTCTGCGCCACGGATCTTTATACCGTCCGCTATATACTGAAGTATCTCAGAAACCATTTCACATGCACTGGACGCATATGACTCTATATATGACAGAGTCGCATTTGTAATACGTCTTGTACTGATTCTGTGATGATCGAGGACCACGATCGTTTTTGCAATATCGAGAAGTTCAGGACACTCTGTGATATCCGGCTTATTTGTATCTACTACCACAACTGCTGAATTCTCATCACATAACTGCAGCGCCTCACTGCTCGTCACAAACATCTCCGGGCTGTATTCCTTGTCATTGACAAAGGATTCCATAAAAGGACGGATAGATGCAGTCACATCATTGATAACGATATGGCAGCTCTTATGAAGCGCGTCAGCTGCACGATAAATACCAACCGATGCACCAAAAGAATCAATGTCCGTAACCTTATGACCCATAACAAAGATCTGATCCTTTGATTCGATGATCTCTCTTAATGCATGTGCCTTAACCCTTGCCTTTACACGGGTATTCTTCTCTACCTGCTGACTCTTTCCTCCGTAGTAAGTTATCTTTTCCGGAGTCTTAACTACAGCCTGATCTCCTCCTCGTCCCAATGCTAAGTCGATAGCATTACGGGCATATTCACTATCCTGCATAAAGGAGTCTGTCTCAAGACCAAATCCGATAGAGAGCGTGACCGCCATCTGATTTCCGATATTAACAGTCTTTACTTCTTCCAAAAGGTCAAAACGCGATTCCTTCATCTGATCAAAGGAAAGACGCTTCATTACAACAAAATACTTATCTTTCTCTATCTTTTTAACGATAGCATCAAGAGCGTTAAAGTATTTATTTATCTTTCTGTCTATCAATGCCGTAAGAAGCGACCTTCTGACATCTTCAACACTTTCCAGCGCTTCCTCATAGTTATCAAGGTAGATCAGGCCGGTAACCAGCGACTGCTCATGATTCAGGCGCATATACATACGCACATCAGTTACATCAAAGAAAAACAGTGCTATAAGAGAACCTGAAAAGTCATCCTGTGCTATGGATCCATCCGCCGTATCTTCCATCCGGATCCTTCGGAGATCGACCCTGTAATCCCTGTTTTCATAGGAAATCTCCATGGTCATGACTTTTTCATCTTTCGGAAGCTTTTCCTTTGTGATCTCAGGGAAAAATGTGGTTATCGACTTTGAGTAAAATCGATCCTTATGAATGATCGCCGCAAAACCTGCATTACTCCATATGAAACGACCATCCTCATCAAGAAGGGTATAGGGGATCGCAAGTCCCTTTAACAGCCCCTTCTGTACCTGACTATAACGAGTCGCAAAATCAATAAGGTCACGACGCAGACTTCTCCTGCTCCTGAACCAGATAATAAGTGCGACTAAAATATAAAACAGCCAAAGCGAAGATCCTGTTATCCCTGCCTGAAGGGATATAATCCAGCAACCGGCAGCCGGAAATGCCATAATAATAGCAAATATCCATGGCCAGATCAGATATTTACGAAGACCGCCCTCCGTTTTGAATGCTTTCATCCTACTCTCCTCTACGAACGTCCGTTTATATCTAAATGCCGCTTACTTTTCTTTCACGACAGAATACGGTTCTCTCTCTGCTTTCAGTGAATCAAGCAACGCACAGACCTCAGTCATCGGTGTATGTGTATCGCACAGCACTCCCTCTTCGCTGTACATCGGATGCACCATGATCTCCACCATTGCATTGTCCTGTATCTCCCCGTTCATGGCTGCAAGATCCCTGTATGAACCAAAAAAGTCCGTTGTTATCAATCCGCTCTTTTTTAATTTATCGTTAAAGATCCGCTTATATACTCTCTTTAACGGATTCATGCGGCGAAAGAGATTCCGGCTCAGTCGAACAGAACGAAAATCATACTTATGCATAAGCGGCATAAGCTCCTGCATTATCGAACGGTCCGTATGAACATGATGGTGCGAATCCAAATGTCTCTCGGGAAGCCCATAGGAAAAATATTTCCTCATCTGTGCTTCGATCTCTTTTGCCACCGCTTTTCTCTCTTTTCCGGTAAGCATTAGTCTGGTCGCAGTATGCTGCTGAAACCAGGCATTAAATGTTCCGTTTTTCCTGCAGAAACGCTTACATTTACGAATGTCACGCGTTAGCGGATAACCACTGGTAAGATTCAGATGCAGACCGACAGCTTCAGCAAACCCCTCCCTGCGGGCTATTTCAACCGCCTGATCAGCATAAGGCATGTTTACCATTAGCGTAGTACTTGTAAGTATACGTTTCTCAAAACACTCTGCTATTGCCCGGTTGACCTCGTCACTTATTCCAAAATCATCACCGTTTATAACTGTTCTAATCATAGTACACATTCTACCTTTTCACCGTGATTATATCAAGGGATAGGCTTATGCACATTGACTTTAGATTCTCATAAACTTAAAATGAATAAAATTAATGATGTAAGGGTCAAAAGTAAATTTTGCCCCTTACTGATGTCACGGATTGCTT
>CAMVTN010000164.1 GCA_947170415.1 uncultured Lachnospiraceae bacterium
TGTCTGTGCCTCGCTCATTCTTCCTTTTCTGACAGCTTTCCTACGGAACGCGTCAAGAGCTTCACCTGACAGATCGGAAGCGTGAAGATTTGGAAGCGGTACCGTGTCCCATGTCATGCCAGCTCTTTCCAACAAAAAATTCTGTAATTCAAAACCATTCAATTCATGCAGTGTAGAACCGGATCGTTTATAATACTTACCGGCGCATGAGATGGCAAACGGGTACTGTGGTACGGTGATCTCAATATAATCCATCGTACCGTCATCGGTGCCCCAGAGAGGATTTTCTTTTTCGAGAATAACAAGTGTCTTATGCCTCTGATCACTTTCAGGAATACTGGCGGAATCAATAAGACCGCACGCATATTGATTAATCAGTTTTCCAGCGATACGCGCTGGTACGTCAGTTCCGAACCGCAGATTGGTCCCTTGAGTTGCAGACAACACACGAACGCTGGCAAGAATTCCAAGTTTGTCAGTAATCTTATTTGGCAGACTCTCAAGCAATGCTTTTGAATCCTTTACACCAACTACATATCCATCATCATTTACACCAATATTCAATGTGCCGCCGTCTGTATTTGCATAACCACAGAGCCATTTCAGGAATTCATCCTGCCATGACCATTTCCATTCTATAGTCTGGGACTCCTGCTTTTCTGACATATTAACAGCAGAGCCGTCTCTATTTGCATATTTGCTCATTAAAATTATCCTTTCCTATCTTTTTTGTTATCCTTTTTGACAATCTCTACCAGATCACCAATGTCACAGTCCAGTACATTCGCTATTTTTTCAAGGCTTTCAAGTGATACATACTCATTTTTCTTCATCTTTGTGAATGTACTTGCACTGACATCCGCCAATTCACGTACTCTGGGGTTTGATGTTTCCTTTTCTGCAATTTTCATCCATAGTTTTCTATAGCTTACACTCATTCCTTGTCCTCGCTATCCTAATAAAACATATCGTTCAACGTATAAAAATGTATTAAAGCAAACCTCTTACCATTATGACTGTATTCAATTGAAAAGTTAACTTCTACCCCCTGAGATCCCAGAGATGGAAGTTACTATTCCAAAACAGGGGGTCGAGGTAACTCTTCCAAATATTTGACAGGACATATACCATCCTGTATTCTACAGATACTTGCTCAACATACAGGATAGGGCAACGCTGGAGAGCGACCCGAGCGGTATGCTGAGTTGCGGGAAGGCAGCATCTTGCGGTGCTGTCTTTTTTGCTGCCTTCCTGGAATTTCAAAGCGATAAACTCCGGGGTTCAAGGGGCAGAGCCCCTTGGCTTTTCTGTTATAATCCAGATGTTTTCTGGATGGCGGCCAAAGGAGGTATCTGCCATGTCTGATGGAAAGCATTTAACCTTAAGTGACCGTACGAGCATTGAAACAAGCCTTAAGGAAGGAACAAGCTTCAAAGGCATTGCTACCGAATTGGGCAAAGATCCGTCAACTATCTCAAAAGAGGTCCGCGCCCATATCACCATCTGCGAGAAGAAGGATACTTATAATCCCTGTATTCTCAGAAAGGAGTGCAAACACTACAGTGATCTTTGCGAGAAGTGCTCCTATAAATGGGGGCACTATTGTAACCGTTGCAAGGGCTGTTATACCCACTGCCCTGATTATGTAGAGCAGGTCTGTGAGCGTTTAAGCAAACCTCCCTACGTGTGTCTCGGATGTCCTGAACGTCGTTCCTGCCGCCTTCAAAAGCGTGTCTATTCTGCCAAGACTGCACAGGCAGAATACGAATCAAAACTCAGTGAAAGCCGTCAGGGAATCGCTACGACACGCGAGGATCTCGAGCGTATTGACGGCATCATTTCACCGTTAATTAAGCAGGGTCAGTCCGTGCACCATATCTGTGTTAATAATGCAGACACTATCATGCTTGATGAGAAGACCATCTACAACTACATCGATGCCGGACTCTTATCCGTGGGAAACATTGATCTTCCAAGGAAGGTGCGTTACAGGGTTCGTAAAAAGAAGAAACCTGTTCGGGTTGACAAGAAGTGTCACATAGGTCGCACCTACGATGACTATAAGGTCTACATCGCCGCAAACCCCGACACCAATACTGTTGAGATGGACTCTGTCGAAGGGAGAAAAGGAGGCAAGGTTCTCCTGACTATCTACTTCCCCAACTGCGAGCTGATGTTGGCTTTCCTGCGTGATCTAAATGACGCCAGATCCGTTACAGAAACTTTTAATCGTCTGTATAAGCTTCTGGGACGGAAGACCTTTAGGATTCTTTTCCCGGTTCTTCTTGGTGACAGAGGGAGTGAGTTTTCGGATCCCGTATCCATCGAGTGTGACCAAAAGGGTGAGGTAAGAACTAAGGTCTTTTACTGCGATCCTCAGCGTTCCGATCAGAAAGGCGGCTGCGAGGTGTGCCATGAGATGATCCGCAGAGTTCTTCCAAAAGGAACCAGCTTTGATCATTTGACGCAGGATGACATCGTCCTGATGATGAGTCACATAAACTCATATACAAGAAAGAAGCTGGGCAACCAGTCCGCATACCAGTTGTTCAGCTCCTTTTATGGTGAGAAGATTCTCAAAAAGCTTGGGATTAAACTTATTCCCTCAAGCGACATTAATCTTACACCGAAGCTGTTACAGAAGTAAAGTAAACAACCGATATTTACGCCATCCAGAGTCAAAATTCATAGTCGCCAACAGGGGTGGAAATTACTTTTGCGAAAAAAATCGCTGAATATCGACCTCTTATTGGCATACAATTTTTGCAATAGTAAGTTCTGCTATTCCCCACCTTTGCAAGAGTAACTTCCAGCAAAACCCTCTTTTTCAGGCATCACTGGAAATAAGTTTTGCAAACGCCTCCAAAAATCACCACAAACTAGAAGTTACTTTTTCAATTCAGCTCTATCATTCTATCCTTATCAAAGAAAATGCGATAAAACTCGTTTTATGTTGTTGTTTCGTAAATTATTTTTCTAAAATCGAATATATAACTTGCATTTCGCAGTTTTTTATCGTACAATACCCTCAGGAAAGGAGACGTATCGATATGTTATGCCAGTTCACGTTCAAGAATTTCAAGTCCTACAAGGACGAAACCATATTTGACTTCCAAGCTGCCGCTCTTCCTGAGTTTAAGGAGACGCTCATCACCGCAAAGTCCGCGCCTGACCTTGTTCCAGTCAGTGCCGTGTACGGTCCGAATGGCGGTGGCAAGTCCAATCTACTTCAGGCTTTATCCTGTGTGATCTCCACCATCGTAAAGCCGGTGCATGAGCTGGGAAAGAACCGCCAGCCCCTCATTCTCCAGCAGAAGGTGGATGCCATCCCTTTCTTATTCGATGATGTGTCAGCGAATGAGCCGACAGAATTCCGACTGTTCTTCCTGATTGGTAGCAATATGTACTGCTATTACCTTGCCCTAAAGGACGATGAATTGATTTCCGAATCACTGACACGCAAGTCTGTCACCGGCAAAAAGACTGCTGACATCTTCGATCGTGAAAAGGATAAGATCACACTCGGATACAGCATCAATAAGAAGAGCATCAACACGAATGTAAATCCGAAGATGCCCTACCTCTCATTCCTTGCCATCAACT
>CAMVTN010000165.1 GCA_947170415.1 uncultured Lachnospiraceae bacterium
GCCTATCTGTCTTTTTCCCCTTTACGCGCTTCTAAGCCATATTTGAAACTTGTTAATTCGTCGATAGACTTACTTTCCATCGCTTCGACTTCCTGCAGAAATGTTCGAAATGCATGTTCCCGAAGTTTTTCCTGCGCTTTTCTTTCCTTCATGACCTTTTCAAGTGCAGCTCTGCGATTTTCAAGTTCGTCTTCCTCCAGACGTACAACTTTTTGCTGCTCTTCTATACGGTCACCCATACCCTCTATTCCACGATCTATCACACGCATATCCCGCACGTTCAGTTTTTCCGAACGAAGAACAGCAGCTTCTTCCCGCATTTCTTCTCTGTAGTTTCTTAATTCCTGTTCTTTCTCCTGCGCTTTTGTAAGTTTTTTTCTCTGCAGCGCATAGTCCATCTTTGCCTGAGTTTCGAGCTTTTCCTTTAATTCCAGTATATTTTGCATTTTATAACGGAATTTAGCCATCTGCCTCAGCTCCCGTCACCCGTGTCTTCCTCTTCTTCAAATACCTGATTTAAGAGACTTAAGACCTCATCAAAACCATACTTTGTTTCTACATCCTGCTGAAGAAAATCATTTATCTTATCGATCATCTTTATGGCATAATCGATCTTTTGATTTGATCCTCTCTGATAGGCTCCGATGTTTATGAGGTCTTCTGCCTCATGATATGTAGCCATTACGGATTTCATCTTTCCTGCGACCTGCTTATGCTCTTTAGCAGCTATCTGACTCATACATCTGGATATACTCTGGAGCACATCTATCGCAGGATAATGATTTTGCTGCGCAAGTGCACGGTTCAGCATTACATGTCCGTCAAGGATAGATCTCGCCGTATCGGTAATGGGCTCATTAAAATCATCACCGTCTACAAGGACCGTATATAGTCCTGTAATGGAACCCTTTGCTCCGTTTCCGGCTCTCTCAAGGAGCCTCGGCATTTCCGAGTAAACTGACGGAGGATAACCTCTCGTTACAGGTGGTTCACCACTAGCAAGACCTATCTCACGCTGTGCCATGGAAAAACGTGTCAGTGAATCCATCATTAGAAGCACGTCTCTTCCCTGATCCCTAAAGTACTCTGCTACAGCAGTTGCAGTCTTAGCTGCTTTATTTCGTACAAGCGCCGGCCTGTCGGATGTGGCTACCACTACCACTGATCTCTTCATACCTTCCGGTCCGAGATCACGCTCAACAAATTCTCTTACTTCTCGTCCTCGCTCACCAATAAGAGCGATAACGTTTATATCAGCCTTTGTATTACGGGCAAACATACCCATAAGTGTGCTCTTACCAACACCGGAACCTGCAAATATCCCGACACGCTGTCCTTTCCCAACAGTCATCAGACCATCAACTGCCTTTACCCCAAGTGGAAGCACTTCATTTATGATCACTCGTTCCATGGGATCCGGAGGTGCGGCTTCTACAGGATATTCCAACCCTGCATGAAGGACAGTTCCATCTGTCGGGCGTCCAAGTCCGTCAAGAGTCTTTCCTAAAAGCTCATCACCTACTGTTACTGTAAGCGGATGTCCCAGATTTTCCACTGTACATCCTGCACCTATTCCCTCCGTATCCTCATAAGGCATGAGCAGTGTCTTACTATCCTTAAAGCCTACAACTTCCGCCAGGATCGGTTTCTTACTATCATCCTCCGGCATTATCTGACATAGGTCCGCAAGCTTTGCGTCAGGTCCCAGAGACTCTATGGTAAGACCTACAACATTGACCACTTTTCCAAGTTTTTTATAAAAGGTCAGTTCCTTAACCTTTGTATATTTCTTAAAATCAATGGCATGCTGGATCATCAATCCTCCTAATCGTCTGCGCTTTCAGACTTGGTATATGACAAAAGCTTAAGCTCTCTTTTCAATCCCTCCAACTGAGTTTCCAGCGAACAATCAAAAATACCTCCGCCTGTCTCTATAAAGCACTCATTAGGTTTCAATGTCATATCTTCAACTATTTCCGCTCCGTCAGCTACCGAAGCACCTGCCAGCAGTTCTTTTTTCTGCATAGACACAAAACCGTAATCTTCTTTTGATACGTGTATTATGAAACTTGAATTACCTTCAACTTTTCTAACCGCATCCTGTATCAGATAAAAGATCACATTCTTTGTATCACCGAACCGTACATGAAAAATATGTTCATAAATATCTGTAAGAGTATCTATGAACATGGGTTCCAATTCTTCTATTTTTTTATCATATTCTTCTTGAAGCATTTTTTCTTTTTCCATAACTTCATTGCGCATGGATTCAACTTCAGAAAGGCCGGCCTGATAGCCTTCGTTATAGCCTCTTTCGTGCCCTTCCTTCTCTGCAAGGGCACGGATCTGCTCAGCTTCAGCATTGGCAGAAGATACTATCTGTTCCGCCTCTGCCTGTGCCTCTTCTACGATCTCATTAGCTTCATCTTGAGCAGATGCCAGCAGTTCTGCCGTCGATGCCGCCGGTATCACAGAGGAAGGTTCTGCGTCACCTTCCTCCTCATCATCGTGAACAAGCAGCTCAACTTTCTCCGCATTAAGTCCCAACGAAAAGCCATCCGCGTCTACAGACGTATCCTCAAGCTCGGCCGCCAGTTCCTGAATCCTGTCGGCTACCTGCTGATTGGAATCAATAACGCGCCTCTCCGGCGATTCAACCATTACATATCTGCTTTTCAGTAAGTTATTAGACAACGATCTCGTCTCCTCCACCTCTGGAAATAACGATTTCTGCAGAATCTTCCAGCTTTCTTATGATATTTACGATCTTCTGCTGAGCTTCCTCTACATCCTTCATACGTACAGGACCCATGAAGTCCATATCTTCCTTGATCATAGCAGCCAGACGTTTTGACAGATTCTTGAATATTGCGCCCTGAACTTCTTCGTTCGAGCCCTTAAGTGCAAGTGCAAGGTCATTATTGTCAACATCCCTGAGCACACGCTGGATAGCACGGTCGTCCAAAAGAAGGATATCCTCGAATACGAACATCTTCTTTCTGATCTCGTCCGCAAGTTCCGGTTCGTCGATCTCGAGAGTCTCCATGATGTGCTTTTCAGTTGTTCTGTCAACCGTATTGAGGATCTCAACGATAGCGTCGACACCACCAACGATCGTGTAATCCTGATTAACAAGCGAGGACAGTTTGGATTCCAATGCTTTCTCCACTTCCTTTATTACATCCGGGCTTGTCCGGTCCATCTTTGCGATACGTTTCGCAACCTCTGCCTGTTTGTCAGGCGGCAGAGCACCTATTGTCATCGCCGATTGTCCCGGTGACAAATAGGACAAAATAAGTGCGATCGTCTGAGGGTGCTCCTCCTGAATAAAGTTCAGGAGCTGCGAAGGATCTGTTTTCCTGATAAATTCGAAAGGCTTAACCTGAAGAGATGCAGTAAGCTTGGAAATAACATCGACAGCTTTTTCTGCGCCGAGTGCCTGTTCCAAGAGCTCTTTCGCATAACTGATACCACCTTCTGCAATATACTGCTGAGCAAGGCAGACCTGATAAAATTCATTTATCACATCTTCCTTAAGCTGAGG
>CAMVTN010000166.1 GCA_947170415.1 uncultured Lachnospiraceae bacterium
ACGTGTTAAAAGGCGTTCTGCCTGTTTTCTGTCTGCCGGATTTTCATCCAGTACCGCAATATAAAGTGCCATAATATTCCCCCAATAGAACCGTTATCTTGTCAAATTCTCTATAAGTCAAAAATCCCCCGGCGTGAAAACCGGGGGATAAAAATTACATAAATGTTATTTTATAAGGCGCAAAAAATACAACTCCCAAAACCAGGGCAGCCTGTACGCAGAGTATCACAGGCATACCGATAGTGAATTTTGGATGCCTTGTTTTGTGATGAAAAATGTACATGCCAAGCAGACACCCTATCGTACCGCCGAAGAACGCAGGGATAAAAAGCCCAAATTCACTGACACGCCAAAAGTTACGTTCAGCGCGCTTTTTATCGATCCTCATGAGGATAAGTCCCCAGAGATTAACTGCTATGAAATAAACACCGATTACTGTAAGAAATGTCTGCATTACCTTTTCCTGCCGCCTGTATGATTATTTAGTATTGGCGTTCTTTAAGTCCTTTTTGATCTCGAGCTGCTTAAGGGCACGAACCTTGGTAGAAAGACCAAAGAGAGTGATGAAGCCCTGTGCGTCGTGATGATCGTACATATCACCTGTCTTAAAGGATGCCAGACTTTCATTATACAGGGAATACGGAGAAGTTTCACCTGCTTTGATGATATTTCCCTTGTAAAGGCGGAATTTTACTTCGCCTGTAACATATTCCTGAGTAACGGAAACAAATGCGCGGAGAGCTTCACAAAGAGGTGTGAACCACTTTCCTTCATATACGAGCTGAGCAAGCTCATCACTGATGCGCTTTTTCTCACGAGCACATTCACGGTCGAGGATGAGTTCCTCAAGCTGCTGATGTGCTGCATAGAGGATAGTTCCGCCGGGAGTTTCATAAACGCCGCGGCTCTTCATGCCGACAACACGGTTCTCTACGATATCGATGATACCGATTCCGTGCTTTCCACCGAGCTTATTCAGGGTACGGATGATGTCGGAAACCTTCATTTCCTTACCATTGATGCTTGTCGGGATACCCTTTTCGAAAGTCATTGTTACTTCCTCGGCTTCATCCGGTGCATCCTCGGGACGGTTGCTCAGCATGAGGACATGCTTGTAGTTAGGTCCCTGAGACGGATCTTCGAGTTCCAGACCTTCGTGGCTGATGTGCCAAAGATTACGGTCACGGCTGTAGGAAGACTCGGGATCGAAAGGAAGATGAATGCCATGCTTCTCGCAGTATGCGATCTCTGACTCACGGGAATCCATATCCCAGTGAGGATCACGCCATGCAGCGATGATCTTGAGGTCCGGAGCAAGAGCTTTGATACCGAGCTCGAAACGGATCTGGTCGTTGCCCTTACCGGTAGCACCGTGGCAGATGGCAACGGCATTCTCTTTACGTGCGATCTCTACCAGCTTCTTAGCGATAAGCGGACGAGCCATTGAAGTACCGAGGAGATATTCGTTTTCATACACTGCATGAGCCTGTACACAGGGAACGATATATTCGTCAGCAAACTCATCAATTACATTTTCGATGTAAAGCTTTGCAGCGCCGCATGACTTAGCACGCTCTTCAAGACCGTCAAGTTCTTCTTCCTGTCCGCAGTCTACGCAGACACAAACTACATCATAATTGTAGTTTTCCTTGAGCCAGGGGATGATAGTTGTAGTATCAAGTCCACCGGAATAAGCGAGGATAACCTTTTCTTTCTCTGCCATGATATTTCTCCAATCTGCGCCGGAGGCGCGTGTGCATGTATATGCAGTGTATATTTATACTGTAATTCCGGCTGCGGTGTTCTTGCCCTGTAAGCCGGCATTGTTGCTGTGTCATCGGCAACTCATATGATGATAATACACCGCATATTTAAATCAATCAAGTATAAAATATTCATGTTTAAAGCATAAAAGATGTGCAATATGCAAAAATTCAATAAAGTGGTTGCATAATATACATGTCAGACGTATACTTATGCACATCACAAAATTTGTTTAGTGGTATTAGGTTAATTATATCACACGTTAATGCGTTACACTTGTAATGAGTTAAAAGCTGAACTACAATAAAAAATAGTTCGGTAAACACGAGCGAAATCACATAAGTGTTACTTATTAGATAAGTACTGAAAGGAAATCAGCTATGGTAAAAGTTGGAATAATCGGTGCAACAGGATATGCAGGAAATGAAATAATCCGCCTGCTTCTTAATCATAAAGATGTAGAGATCAAATGGCTGGTGTCCCGAAGCTTTGCCGGTCAGAAATTTGCTGATATATATAGAAACTATTTTGAAGTTCTGGATATGGAGTGCAGCGGAAAAGAACTCTCAGAACTTGCTGATAGCGTAGATGTGGTATTTACTGCAACTCCGCAGGGATATCTTTCAAGTGTCCTTACAAATGAGATCCTTGAGAAGACTAAGTTTATCGATCTCTCAGCAGACTATCGTATAAGAGATGTATTTACATATGAAAAATGGTATCACATAGAGCATAAATCTCCGGAGCTGATACAGAAAGCCGTATACGGTCTTTGTGAAGTAAACAGAGAAAAGATAAAGAATACAAGACTTCTTGCAAATCCGGGATGCTATACTACCTGCTCTATCCTCACAGCATACCCTCTCGTAAAAGAACATCTGATAGATCCGGATACGCTGATAATCAATGCGCTTTCAGGAGTATCGGGAGCAGGCAGGGGAGCAAAGGTAGCAAATCTTTTCTGTGAAGTGAATGAAAGCGCGAAGGCGTATGGAGTTACAACACACAGACATACCCCTGAGATAGAAGAACAGCTTTCCTATGCATACGGTGATCCGATCATGATCAATTTCACACCTCATCTGGTGCCTATGAACAGAGGAATACTTGCCACAGAGACCGCAACTCTTAAAGAAGGTGTGACGGCAGAGGACATCAGAAACGCATACAACAAGTATTACAAAGATGAATTTTTTGTACGTGTTTTGAATGAGGGGCAGACACCGGAGACAAGATTTACAGAAGGCAGCAATTTTGTTGATGTAAATTTTCAGGTTGATGAGAGAACTAACCGTGTCGTAATGATGGGAGCGCTCGACAATCTCGTAAAGGGAGCAGCGGGACAGGCTGTTCAGAATATGAATCTGATGTTTGGATTTGATGAGGCAGAAGGACTGAAGTCCGTGCCGATGGTACCATAAGGAAGAAGTAATGATCAGGACAATGACAATAAATGACTACGATGGTGTATATGAGCTTTGGATGTCCATAAAGGGATTTTCAATCCGCTCTATCGATGACAGCCGTGAAGGCGTGCAGAAATTTCTGGAGAGAAATCCTGCCACATCCATCGTAGCCGTGGAGGATGGACAGATAGTTGGAGCCCTTCTTTGCGGACATGATGGCAGGAGAGCTACTTTCTATCATGTATGT
>CAMVTN010000167.1 GCA_947170415.1 uncultured Lachnospiraceae bacterium
TCTCCCATCACATTACTCGCACGCCGTATAATACCGGTCAGATCTCCTCCACTGCTCTTTGCCGCATCAAATACATTTGCGAAATCCAATATGTCTTCTATCCCTGACCGATCTGCAAGATCCTGAAGTATCCTTTCCAATGTCTCATTTGACCTGAGACGCCTTGTCATGATCGCTGCTTCTCTTGCCATCAGTCCATCCGAACCGTATATTTTTTCAATTTCCCGTCCCGCATCTATAAATGCATTCTCTACGGAATTTCCTGCATTCAGTGCAGACTGTACCGACAAAATGAGCTCACGGAATTCCAGCAGCAGCTCTTGTCTTCGCTTATGTATCAATTTTTCTTTTTTGTATTTTAGGAAAAAATAAAGAGATGGAAGCATTATAAAAAATGCTATTACTGATCTGTAAAAAGTGAATGCCGCGATCGCAATAATGATCGCGCCTTCGATAGAATAGAGTATCTTTTCATTTGATGAAAAAGTATAAACTTTATAATTCACAGAAGTCCGCTCCTTTCAAGTTTTTCTGTGTGTATAAGCGGATTTATCTGTGTGAGTCTCTCTCCGTCAAATTGATATACAGGACGGACAATTATCTCCCCGTTCTCAAATCCCATGATTTCTGTGATCTCAAGCACTTTACGGCTTTTATCACGGAGACGTCCCAAATGAACGATTATGTCAACCGCCGAAGCGATCTGGCGCCTGATAGCCTTAAGAGGAAGCTCCATTCCTGCCATTAATACCATGACTTCGAGACGCAGAAGCATATCCTTTGCGCTGTTTGCATGTCCCGTGGACAAGCTGCCGTCGTGTCCTGTATTCGCAGCCTGAAGAAAATCCAACGCCGCACCGTCACGTACTTCTCCAACTACTATCCGGTCCGGCCGCATACGAAGTGATGATTTTATAAGATCTCTTATCGTTATCGGGCGACATCCCTCCACGTTTGCATTTCTGGTTTCCAGGCTTACGAGATTGGGGATGCCCTGAATCTGAAGTTCCGCAGAATCTTCTATAGTTATCACACGGGTTTCTTCAGGTATGAAGCCTGACAAAGCATTCAGAAACGTTGTCTTTCCGCTGCCGGTTCCACCGGATATAAAGATGTTGTATCCGCTTATCACCAGCTTTTTCAAAAAATCAACGGCTTCAGTTGTCACCGCACCGAATCGGATAAGGTCATCCATTCGTATAGGCTCATCAGGAAATCTCCGAATTGTTATAACCGGTCCATTAAGTGCCACAGGATTCATCACAATATTTACACGGGAACCGTTTTCGAGTCTGGCATCTACTATGGGAGACGCTTCGTTTACAACCCTGTTTGAGGATGCTGCTATCTGCTGAACTACATCGTTAAGCGCTTCTCTGGATTCGAATCTCCTGTCCCACATGCGGAGCCTGCCATTTTTTTCTATAAAAATATTTTCTGTTCCGTTCACCATTATTTCAGTGACGCTCGGATCATCGATAAGCGGCTGTATAACCCCCTTTTTCCTTATAGAATCAAAAAGCTCTGTTTTAAGTCTCTGTTTTTCTTTGAGGCTTAAATAAATGCTCCTGCCTTTATCAGTGATCACCTGACTAATAAGTTCTTCGATCTCTTCATCCTGAACTTCCCGCGTGAGATCGATCTTTTTAAGTATCATGTCATGGAGCTCTGTACGGATCTCCTTTAGATCTTTCATGCTGCTCCACCACCCACAAGTTTTCTTGCATATTCCCCGAGCTCACTCCGACCAAGATTCTGCGGTGGGCAGGAAAGACTGCTGAAATATGGAATCCGAAGTTTAAGCGTTTTTTCAAGAATACTATCCTTTTCAAGTATCCTG
The DNA here is from genome assembly GCA_947170415.1 of uncultured Lachnospiraceae bacterium. Taxonomy (GTDB): domain Bacteria; phylum Bacillota; class Clostridia; order Lachnospirales; family Lachnospiraceae; genus NK4A144. The sequence goes on from CAMVTN010000167.1 coordinate 1,841, forward strand.
AGCATCGCTTCATACTGCTCTACTTTTGCGTCAGAAACCGTACCTTCGCGCACAGGAGTGTAGATCCTGCTGCACCCCTGCAGGAGTTCCAGAAATCCATCAACCGTATCACCAAAATCCACTATTACATGGTCATAGTCGCATTTCAAGATCTCATTAAAGAAAATAAACCAGTTTTCTCTATCTACAGACCTGATATCAAGCGGTGAGATCACAGGAGGTATGAAGTCCATATTCCCAAGCTTCTGAACCATGCTCGCAAGCTTACACGGGAAATTTCTTTTTTTCTGTCCCACGTAAAAAAGGAGGTCTGAGATATCCGACATAAAGTTTTGCTGCAAAAGCTGGTTAAAACCGGAATAGCCTTCGAGGTTTACATAAAGCACTTTGCTTCTCTCTGCAAGTACCTGTCCCAGCGCCAATGCAAATGATGTCCTGAAACATCGCCCTACCGGAGAATATATTCCGATCATTTTTGTAGACGTAGAATTGCTCGTGACAAATTCGGTTTCCGGTCTGTCTGCATAATAACTCATGACTTCCCGCATTATATTTTCTGATGACTGATATCGAAATATCGTCCGTCTCCCTTTGTCATCATGAACCGTATCATCTTCTGACAGGATCATTGTTTCTCCTGTATTAACCGCTTCCAGTTCCTCGTCTATCTGTTCCTCCGGGATCAACAAGATATCCGGCTCATTTTCCCTGACATAGTCCCTGAGGCATGACTTATCGGTAAACCCCTGTATTTCAAGCGGTACCGATCTGCATTCCATAAGATAGTTCATGAGTTTTGTGACATATTCTTCATTTGTATCAAAAACCGCAAGCACATTCTTATCCATTTGTTTTTCCTTTCTTATTCATAATGATGTAAGGGTCAAAACTACTTTTGCCCCTGCCATAAGTCATAATCTTGATATTAGTATTCCGAGACTTATTGGTATTGCCATCGGTATCTTTAGATCACGGATCTTTTTCTCTTTTATCGCCATGGAGATCGTAAGTATCACCGATATTACAGTGACCGGTATCAGGCTCATCTTTAATCCGTTAAGTCCTGTAAAAACTCCCGCTGCCATGATCAGCTTCACATCACCGGCTCCGATAAGACGCATCGCATAAAACGGATACAATAATAAAAACGGACATATCACACCGGCTATCAGATCTGCCGGATCAGTCACTCCATGGACAAGGCGGATACAAAGCCCTGAGATCATGCAAAATAAGATCAACTGATTATCTATGTATCGATATTTCAGATCAGTCATGGAGGAAGCCGCGAGCAGCAGGAACAGCACATGTTCTTCCATGCTTCTTCCTTTCAATATGCAGTTAGTAATTTTTGAATTTTCTGCTGAATCAGCAGTATGACGCAGAAAGAATTATCTGCGACCGAATTGACGAAAGCTACTTTACAATATTCTCTATGCTTTGTCCAGTGTTTTTTATGTTTTAATTTAAGTGCACTGCTTTACATGATGTAAGGGTCAAAAGTAAATTTTGCCCCTTACTGATGTCACGGATTGGTTA
>CAMVTN010000168.1 GCA_947170415.1 uncultured Lachnospiraceae bacterium
TCATCTGTTCCACAGGAACATGTAAAGACTATAAATGAATATGGCGGAGCACTTCAGGGGGCTATCGGCATACCTGAGGATCAGCTTCGTGAGGCTGCAAAGAGCGCAGTCTGCAAGATCAATATCGATTCGGATCTCAGACTTGCCATGACAGCCGGTGTAAGAGAGCATCTTACAAAATATCCGTCGCACTTTGATCCTCGTCAGTATCTTAGCGATGGCAGAAACAATGTAAAGGTTCTTGTTCGGGACAAGATAATAAACGTCCTCGGATCAGAAAATAAAGCGTAAATAATAGGCGCGTCCGCTTTTGGGGACGCGCTTTTAGCTTATAGATAAAAAAATGTACAAATATAACGGAAAAAAACTTAAACTCGTGATCTTTTGTCTGGCGGATCAGAATCCTCCGTATATCGATGAAGTTCTGGATGACCTGGAAAAAAATGGTATAGGTACGGCATTTGTCGAGTCGGATATGAAGACCGGAGATATGACTAAAGTTCCTGATGAGTGCTTTGTTATCACAGATGTACCTGCAGGACGTTTCTTTGCAGAAAACAGCGGGATCGGTTATGCTGCTTTCATACCTGACGGAGACAAAACGTTCCCGTGTGAAAATGCGCTGTGCGTTATAGAAGGATTTGATGAGATCACGGCAGATTTTATAGAGAAACTGTTTCAGAGATATAACGGCATTCCATGGAAGATCCTTGAAACGAAAAGAACCATCATAAGAGAATTGACACTTGATGACATAGATGAACTCTACGAACTGTACAGTGATCCGATGATAAAGAAATATATTCCTCCGCTTTATGAAAAGAGGGAGGATGAGATCGAATTTGAAAGAGCGTACATTGAAAAAATGTATGGTGTCTGCGGATTTGGCTACTGGCTGGTGCTTGATAAGAGATCAGGCGATGTGGTAGGCCGCGCAGGAATATCACCAAGGGCGGGTTATGACAAGCTGGAACTCGGCTATCTGATAAAGGAAAAGTACAGAGGTCAGGGAATAGCGGAAGAAATATGCAGGGCGATACTGGCATATGGAAGGGACTATCTGGAACACACTACTTATAATGCCTTCATTCAGGCAGATAATACGGACTCGATCAGACTTGCAGAAAAACTGGGATTTAAGCGGATCGGAGAAGCCTTTGAAGAGGGCAAGATCATGCAGATCTACAGATTGGAAATGGAATAAAATCTGCGTTTAAAAGGGAGGATGCCAGGCGCCCGGCGCCTGGCATATTATGAAAAAGTTTTTATATAGTATTGAATACTATCAGTCTGTCTTATGTGGTTTGAAAGGATTTATCTCTTTCGATGGTCTTAGTATACAGAAAGCATGTGTACAAAATTTAGTTTACTAATGAAGTTTTTTCAAATGATTTATGAACAAGAAATGAACAAAGGTATGTGTATCCGTACAAGAAACAGACAAAAAATACGGAAACGTTGACAATATAAGGGGTTTGCGATAGTATGGAAAAGAAAAAAATTCAAAAAAATGTTAGTCAGATAGAGAAACGAGAGGAGAGTGGGCATGGCTATTCGAAGAAGAGCAGTTGCACCTTCTGATACAAACGCTTCTGGCAAAGAAACATCAGCTGAAGCAGTGAAGGGTGCTGACGCAGTAAAAACTACAGCAAAAACAACCGTAAAGACTACGGCTGCAAAGAAAACGACAGCAAAGAAGACTACCGATAAGGAAACAACAGCAAAGAAGACTACTACAAAAAAGGCAGCTTCTAAGAAGGAAACATTTATCGTTCAGTTCCGCGGACGTGAAGTCAGCAAGGAAACAATCGAGCATCGTTTTCAAGATGTATGGACAAAAGATTTTGGAAGAAAGATCGGTGAAGTTAAATCAGTTGCTTTCTACGTAAAGCCTGAGGATTCAGCAGTATACTTCGTTGTAAACGGAGAGGAAGAGGACAGAGGAAGTTTCCCGATCTGATCGGATTTTATGAATAATATTACGAATGAAAAAAAAGCCGGATACGAAAGCATCCGGCTTTTTCTAAAACAGCAGGTTAACGGACCTCAAAAGGTTATAAATATCATCAGTATACCGGTGATCATCTATCTGGTATGGTTTCTCTTTGGAATTTTCAATCATACGCTTATGGATGCCGGATATCCAAATGAATATCGTGAGGCGGCAAACGTATTGCTGACGAAAGAGTTTATGTCAGGTAATAACCCATACTCATTGTCAGCGCTTAATGGTGATCTTCCGCCAATGGTATATCTGTACGGACCGTTGTATTCAGTCATAGTAGCGCTTGTAGGAAAAGTAGTTCATGTAGATGTGGTACTGCTGCATTACATGGTCACTTTTGCAGCTATACTGATATCGGCGTTTCTTGGCGCATGGATCACGGCTGAGAGGACAAGTACGATCACGGCTCCGTTGGCTGCATTTTTATTTTTGATCACGTGTCACTGGAGATATAACTACGTAAATGCTGTGCCGGACAGTATGGCACTGATGTTTATGATAGTGGTCTTTTTCGTCCTGACAAGGAAAAGGTTCCGGCATAAAGCGATAGTTTGCGCTGTGCTGACACTTTCAATGCTGCTGACAAAACAGTATTTTCTGCTTATCGCAGGCACAGTAACGGCGTGGCTCTTTTTATTCGAGAAAAAGTCTGAATCATTTAAGTATCTGTTTTATCTTGCGGTGCTTACGGCAGCAGGTGCATTTATCATTCAGTGGAAAATGCCGTTATTCTGGACATATCTCATTTACTTTGCAAAGGGACCGGGATCCGGCGTGGCAGGAACCGTTACCCGAGGAACGGTAAAAATGTCCGGAGAAGCTTATAACTTTATGCAGATCATGTCCATAGGCGGCATGTATCTCATGTTGTTTATCGCTGAGACGATCGGCGTAGTGGTTTCTTTCTTCAGAAAGAGACTTGACCGGGTGGATCTTTTGATGCTCGGACACATGGCTGTTGCGGGAATTTGTCTCCTGTATATCGGAAAGAATGACGGAGCATGGCTTTCATATTATCTTGAACTCTTCGTTCCGGCGCTGGTAATCGGCGCGATGATAATGATAGAGAAGGTAATGCTGCCGGACAGCAAAAAGCTTCCGAAGCCGTGGGGTATAAGACTTAAGTTTACAGATGGAATTGCGGCTGAACTTCCTAAAAAGGAATGGTTTGTTACCGCTTATGCCGCTTTTTATCTGCTGCTTGTCGGATTTACGATCTTCCGCACAGGGACCAGGCTCCCGGTATCGCCGCTCAATGAGGAAAATTATGAGCAGTGGGAGGAAGCAGAGGCGCTTCTCGATGCGAACAAGGGCGATATGGTGATTATCACCACGCACCAGCAGCTCGAGA
>CAMVTN010000169.1 GCA_947170415.1 uncultured Lachnospiraceae bacterium
CAGAAAAATAGCAAAAAAGCGAAATGTGATCGACATATTTTAAATAAAAAAGATCTGAAAGCGGTTTATTAATTCTGCTTTCAGATCTTTCTTTGTTCTTTTTAATTAGAAAAATAGCGAAAATCCATATCTGCCATCTCGCCCGACTTTTGCCCTGTACATCATACAGCTTATTGCATCAACTGCATAAATCGTACCTGTATCCTCAAGCGTTCCATCCGGAGACTCAAAATACTCATCAATAATGTAGTAAATCCTGCTTCCTTCTTTTGCCGCCTTTGTACATAGATATTTATACTGACCATTAACGCCGGGCACATTACCGTAAATATCAAGTAACGCTCCTGTAGCAACCAGTGAAGCAGCCACATATGCTGTCGCGTCTTCCGACGAGCAGGTTCCTACGATATTCAGGTTATAATACGTTTCAACTACCGGACTTGTCACTCCCTTATCCGACACAGAAACAAATTTGAGTGTATTCTTTCCTAACGGCATTGGAATAGGATTTGTATACTGATTGGAAGAAACAGTAGGTTCCGTTCCATCTGTAGTATAATAAACGTCTTCCAGATTCGGAGATGAAACCGTAATGTATTCCGGTTCAGCATAGTTTCCCGAAACCGGAAGGATCACCGGAGGCTCAGGCACATCAAATACAACTTCATAAGTCATCCTTACGGGCTTGGAAACCATATCATGCGGATTAACAAAGATAGCCGTAATGATCGTCTTTCCCTCTGAAACCGATATGGAATCCATATATAGCTCGGATGCAGTAGTCGGAAGTGTTCCATCCGTTGTATAGTAGATATCACCTGTCATGGCCGCCGACAATTCCACCGTTATCTCATCATTATACCTGCCGCCTGCTCTTGAGAAATCAGGAGGCATGGTCATATAGTCCTTATACATCTCAAAAATATCATCATCAGAACACCCGGCAAGCAACCGATTAATAGTTTCATAATCGGATTTACCCTTAAGTATATCTATCAATCTGCCGTATGCGTCCATATTTTCAGGATCCCGCTCAATAACCGAAAACAGCACATCTGCCGCCTTATCATCAAGTTTTATCCTGTGAAGAGCATCTGCGTACTGAATCTTTTCATTGAACAAAAAAGTATTTTCCGCTTCATTTTCAGCTTCAAACGCTTTTTCGTATAATTCTACAGCTTCTGCATAATTGCCGGCTTCATAAGCGCTGTCAGCTTCCTGAAGATTATGACCATTTTTTCCGGTTGATGATAAATAATATGATGATGCTGCAAAAGTGATCACGATCAGCACGACAAGTATGGCAAAAATAGCCATACCTGCCCGTCTGAACAGACTGACTTTCTTTTGCAGCGTAGGAAGTTCGATGTTTTCCTGTGAAACTTTACGCTGTCCATCAGGCCCAAATAGAGAGCCCAGAGTACCGGCCATCTCATTCCGGGTTTCCGCAATGCTCTCCTCAATATCCAGTTCATAATCCGGCACTATTTGTATTGCATAGCCGCATTTCGGACAGAACATCCGGTCTTTCGGGATTTCTGTACCACACCTGGGACAATTCATTTATCACACCACCTGCTCAGTGCTGCATTTTATATGCAGCAACCGTATTTTTCATAAGCATAGCGATAGTCATCGGACCAACACCGCCGGGAACCGGAGTAATATAACCTGCAACAGGTTCTACTTCATCAAACTTTACATCACCGCAAAGTTTTTTTCCATTATTCTTTTCAGGATCAAGCCTGTGAATACCTACATCTATCACAGCTGCTCCGGGTTTTACATACTCTGATGTTATAAACTCGGGCTTACCGATAGCAACGACCAGTATATCCGCCTCTCTTGTGATAGAAGCGAGATCCTTGGTATGTGAATGTGTGACTGTTACTGTTCCGTTTTCTCTCAAAAGAAGCATAGCTGCAGGCTTGCCCACGATATTACTTCTTCCTACGACAACGCAGCGTTTACCATCGATGTCTATATCTGATCTTTTCAGTAATTCGATGATCCCGGCCGGTGTACAAGATACAAATCCCTTATCTCCGATAGAAAGTGCACCGACAGATGCCTTGGAAAAACCATCTACATCCTTCATTGGAGAAATAGCTTCTATCACGTGATCTTCGTTAATTCCCTTTGGAACAGGAAGCTGAACCAGGATACCATTGATCTCAGGATCATTATTTAACTCATCGATCAGTGAGAGCAATTTTTCTTCTGTAGTATCTTCAGGAAGTTCATAACTCACCGAACGGATACCGCAGTACTCACATGCTTTCTTTTTATTATTGACATAAACCGTACTTGCCGGATCATTACCGACCAGCACAACTGCCAGAGAAGCCTTGATTCCTCCAGCTGCTATCTCATCTCTAACCTCATCACGGATAGCCTGTGAAATAGCCTTTCCATCGATCAATTTTGCCATTTAAATAAACCTTTCCGAGTATTTCCTATAAGATCAAAAAAGACCAGTGATCTTTCCGTTATCATCAACATCAATGTCATATGCCGCAGGATGCTTTGAAAGTCCAGGCATTGTAAGGACATTTCCGGTCAGTACTACTACAAAACCCGCACCAGCTGATACATATACATCTCTTACATGAAGTGTGAAGCCATCAGGGCGTCCGAGAAGATTCGCGTCATCAGAAAGCGAATACTGTGTCTTTGCCATGCAGACAGGAAGATCTCCAAATCCCATATCTGTCAGTCTCTGAAGCATATTTGCAGCACTTGTGGAGAAATCAACATCCTTTGCTCCATATATTTTTGTTGCAACTGCCTCTATCTTTTCTTTTAACGGAAGCTCCAGATCATAGAGCGGGTGGAAATCTGATTTCTTATTTTCCAGAGTATCAAGTATCTCGTTAGCAAGCGCGATTCCGCCTTCGCCGCCCTTTTCCCAAACCTGGGCATAGGCATAGGAACATCCCTTTGCTCTTACAAAATCTTCAACAAATCTGGTCTCAGCCTCTGTATCACTTACAAATGCATTAAGTGTCACAACCACCGGAACCCCAAACTGCTGGAGATTTTCAATATGCTTCTCAAGGTTTACGATACCCTTTTTAAGAGCATCCATATTTTCCTTATTAAGATCAGCCTTAGGAACACCACCGTTATACTTAAGTGCACGAACTGTAGCCACCAGAACCACCGCATCAGGCTTGAGTCCTGCCTTACGGCACTTGATATCAAAGAACTTTTCAGCGCCAAGATCGGCACCGAATCCAGCCTCGGTAATTACATAATCCGCCATCTTAAGAGCAGTTTCCGTTGCACGTACAGAGTTGC
>CAMVTN010000170.1 GCA_947170415.1 uncultured Lachnospiraceae bacterium
GGAACGAAATGAAAAAGGCAATCGAAGTTAATAACCTCCAAAAGAAGTACGGAGAATTCACAGCAGTAAATAATATTTCTTTCTCAGTTAATCAGGGTGAGCTGTTTGCATTCCTTGGAGAGAACGGAGCAGGAAAGTCAACAACGATAAATATGCTGAGCACGATCCTTCCAAAGACAAACGGAAACGCATATGTGATGGGACATGAACTTGGAAGAGATGATGACAATATAAGGAAAGAAATAGGGATCGTATTTCAGAACTCAGTACTGGATGGAAAGCTCACAGTTAAACAGAATCTCATGACCAGAGGAGCATATTACGGATACGACAAAAAAGAGATCATGAAAAGGCTCGAAGGTCTTTGGGAAGAGTTCAATCTTGGAGATATCTGGAACAGGAAATACGAGAAGCTCTCAGGTGGTCAGAAGAGACGAATAGATATTGCGAGAGCTCTTTTACACAAACCTAGCATTCTGTTTCTGGATGAACCGACTACAGGACTTGATCCGATGTCAAGAAAGATGGTTTGGGACTACATCAATTACCTGAGAAAACATGATAACCTCACAATCTTCCTCACAACTCACTATATGGAGGAGACAGCGGAAGCGGAAAACGTGGTGATCATGGACAAGGGAAACATAATTGCCGAGGGAACACCGGCAGAGCTTAAGAGCAGATACACAAGCAAGAAGCTCATCTGGTACACCGATGAGAGTAAAGAACACAGCAGGCTGATAGAAACGTCAGGAAGCTCAAAGTTCAGATATGAAGTAGATCACTATAACATCTGGGTGGACGAAGGAATCACAGAATTTATCTGGAAGAACAAAGGACTTGTAAAAGATTTTGAAATAATCAAAGGCACAATGGACGACGTATTCTTAACACTTACAGGAAAGGAAATGGTGAACGTAAATGGCTAAACTCAGAGGATTCTTGGGACTTACAAAAAGAAATATGCTGGTATTTTTTACAGATAAAGGAACACTGTTTTTCTCAATGCTCACACCAATGATCATACTTCTTCTCTACATTCTTTTCCTGAAGAACAGCCTTCTGTCTTCTTTGCAGAATGCAGCAACAGGGCTTGAGAATCTGGTAGCAGCAAAAGACATGGCGCAGTTTGTAAACGGACTCCTTCTTACAGGTATCATAAGCTCAGCGCTTATAACAATTCCTTACAACGCACTTGAGATCATAGTAAGGGACAGAGAGGATAAGGTTGACCTGGATATGCTCTCAACACCGGTTAAGAGATTTGAGATCATTCTTTCCTACTTCTGCGCAGCTGTTGCTTCAGCATTTATGCAGGCTATGATCGTTCTGGCAGTTGGGATCGGAATCCTTAGTTTGAGCGGAGATATGTATCTTTCAGCAGCTGATGTTGTAAAGCTTGTTGGCGCTGTATTTCTTGGAACAGTATCATCAACATCTGTATTCATGGTAGTCATGATGTTCTTTAAGAGCATGGGTACCTGCGGTGCTTTCATGGGAATCATATCGGCAGTATCAGGTTTTGTGATCGGTGCTTACATGCCTCTTTCAGAGTTTAATAAGTCCATTCAGAATGTCTGCAATCTCGTTCCTGCAACAGGGATCACAGTACTTATCAGAAACTATCTCACCGGCGGAATCTTAAGACACATGGATGAGTGCATCGGTGGTGTTGACGGCGGAGCTTTTATGAAAGCCATGCTTGATGTTTTTTCATACAACACTGTCGTAGGTGGTGAAATTTGGACATTGAATCTGACCTGGATTTACGTGATAATTAGTACAGCCATATTTATCGGAGTTTTGAGAGTGGTATATCCTGCAGTTTTTGGCAGAAAGTAAAGGGGAAAAGTTTTGAGGGTCACATTCAATAAGATTTCACAGGAGGAGAGTGAAAGCGCAGTAATAAACGCTTATGAACATACATCTTCCATCGACACTGCAATAGGACTTTTGGAAAACGGGGAGCAGATACTGATAGGTTTCAAAGACGGCGAGAAAGTCCCCTGCAGATTATCTCAGATCTATTATTTTGAAACCGTTGACGATAAGTGCTTTGCCTATACCAAAGATTCATGTCTTGATATGAGGTGCAGACTCTATGAGGTTGAGAGTAACCTTGATTTCAGGTTCTTTCGGTGCTCCAAGTCAATGATCTGCAATCTCAGAAAGATAAAGAGTGTTAAGGCGGAGAGTAACGCCAGGATGCGTGCCGAGCTTCTAAACGGAGAAGTGATCGTCATCACCAGGAGTTACGTAAAAGAACTTAAAAAGAAACTGGGGTTATGAGTATGTATAAACTAAAAGTTATTTTTGAACAGACAATGATGGTAAGCTTCATGGTGCTGTGCTATGTAAGTGTTTATGGTCTGTTTGCCCTCCGGGGCGAAGACCTTGGATTTGACTGGTATATTCCGGGATCCATCGTACTTGCAAGCTTTTTTTGCAGCCTTGTGACCGTATTCCTTTTATACGATACGGGAGAGGATAAGGATGATTCTCCGGTAAAATACTATGTCAGGCTGATAGCGCATTTTATTCTGGTATATGCAGTTATTATGGGATTTGGATATCTCTTTTACTGGTACCGCGGAACTATAGGGTTTATATTAACTTCCGTGATCTACGTAGTCATCTATGCCGGATCCTGGATCGGAACAGAGCTCTTTTTCAGGCACGATGAGAAGCTTATCAGCGACGCACTTGATAAAATAAGAGACGAAGAGTGAGATAAGTGGCATCTGATATCAGTGCCACTTATTTACATCCTTTTTCTCCATTGCAATAAGAAGAACCATGTCTTTTTCCAGCGGTTCACTTGGTGAGCTGAAGCCCCATTTCTGGTCTTTTTTACGAACTGCGATGACGTTCATCCTGTGCCTTTTGCGAAGTTCCAGTTCGATGAGGTTTCTGCCTATCCACTCGTCTTTGACATACATCTCGACGATGTACATGTTGCTGTCGATTTCAAAGAAATCTTTAAAGGATTTTGAAAGAAGAATACGAGCAGAACGCATACCGCCTTCTCCTTCGGGATCAAGAATCTTATCTACTCCGATTTTCAGTAGAATGGATGACATCCTGTCTGAGGAGGTTTTTGCAACTATTAGGGGAACACCCTTTTCTTTTGCAACTGCAACGCTCATGATGGCAGCAGCAAGGTTACCTGTGGCACATACAACGATATCCATGTTCTTAAGGCCAAGGGCTTCCGCTTCGTCTTCATTTTCCAGATTTGCACAAACAGCCGAGGTGCAT
>CAMVTN010000171.1 GCA_947170415.1 uncultured Lachnospiraceae bacterium
AGCTCTGGTATTCGGTCAGATGAATGAGCCGCCGGGATCCAGAATGAGAGTTGCGGAGACCGGACTTACAATGGCTGAGTATTTCCGTGATCAGCAGCATAAGGACGTGCTCCTCTTTATTGATAACATTTTCAGATTTGTACAGGCAGGATCAGAGGTATCTGCTCTGCTTGGACGTATGCCTTCTGCGGTTGGTTATCAGCCGACTTTGGCAAATGATCTGGGTGAACTTCAGGAGAGGATCGCATCTACAAGAAACGGATCCGTAACATCAGTACAGGCCGTATACGTGCCTGCGGATGACCTTACAGATCCCGCTCCGGCAACGACATTCGCACATCTGGATGCTACAACGGTTCTTTCCAGAAAGATCGTTGAGCAGGGTATTTATCCGGCGGTTGATCCGTTGGAGTCATCCTCCAGAATTTTGGAAGCAGATGTAGTTGGACAGCAGCATTATGAAGTTGCACAGAGCGTTCAGCAGATGCTTCAGAAATATAGGGAATTGCAGGATATCATCGCTATCCTTGGTATGGAAGAACTTTCTGAGGATGAGAAGAAGATCGTATATCGTGCAAGAAAGATCCAGAAGTTCCTGTCACAGCCTTTCCATGTAGCAGAGAATTTCACCGGTATTCCGGGTAAATATGTTCCTATCGCAGATACTATCAAGGGCTTCTCAGCAATCGTCAGCGGTGAGGCTGATCAGTATCCTGAGGAAGCGTTCTTTAACGTCGGCACAATTGATGATGTAGCAGAGAAAGCGAAAAAAGTGTAATGGCAGATACTTATTTCTTTCGGATCATCGCCAGCAATGGTGTGTTTTTTGAAGGCAAGATAAAATCAGTCATTTTACCGACGATTGATGGACAGATAGAATTGCTCGCACATCATGAAGAGATGATCATTGCGGTGGACATAGGTTCACTGAAATTCAGGACGCCCGATGATGAGTGGCATCGTGTGATCGTTGGCGTCGGTACAGCACAGGTTGCTAACAACAGATGTACGATCTTGGTGGATACTTGTGAGCGACCGGAAGATATCGATCGCGTAAGAGCCGAGGCTGCTTTGGAACGTGCGAAGGAACAGATGAGACAGAGAAAGTCCCTTGTGGAGTACAAGATGTCAAAGTTGTCGCTTGCACGTGCTTTGAACAGACTTCGTGAAACACATGATCGTTCTATCTAATATTGAATGATGTAAGGGTCAAAAGTACTTTTAACCCTGTAATCATGATGAATCAAAAAGCAGAGCCTGGGGAAAATCCGGCTCTGCTTTTTCTTTGAAACACTGAGCCCGAATACTTGCAAAGCTATATTCTTTCATGTATAGTTTAATGATTAAACACAATTTCTGCGATTGGAGGAAACATGGAACAGGAAAAGATTATTGTCCTGGACTTTGGCGGACAGTATAAACAGCTGATCGCCAGGAGAGTTCGGGAATGCAATGTATATTGCGAAATTCATCCTTCAAATATCGGTCTTGATAAACTTAAGGAATTAAATCCTAAGGGTATAATTCTGACAGGTGGACCTAACAGTGTATATGCAGCGGATTCGCCGACATTTGATCCGGAGATCTTTAACCTTGGTATTCCGGTTCTCGGAATTTGCTATGGATCTCAGCTGATGGCACACCTGCTTGGAGGCGAGGTTAAGACAGCTCCGGTTAGTGAATACGGACACACAGATGTTACTATACTTAAGCGTGATTCGGCTATTTTTGCAGGAATCCCGGCAATGACAACTGCATGGATGAGCCATACGGATTACATCGCAGAACCGCCTAAGGGTTTTGAGATCAGTGCAGATACTTCAAATTGCCCGGTTGCAGCTATGGAAGATGCTTCCAGAAAGCTTTATGCAACACAGTTCCATCCGGAAGTTGTTCATACAAAAGACGGATTTGAGATGCTTAAGCATTTCGTAATAGATGTATGCGAATGTCAGGGTCTCTGGAAGATGGATTCTTTTGCAGAAGCAACAATTAAGGAGCTTCGTGAGAAGATCGGTTCTGATCGCGTACTTCTTGGTCTTTCAGGCGGCGTTGATTCTACTGTTACAGCAGTTCTTCTTTCTAAGGCTATTGGAAAGCAGCTCTACTGCGTATTTGTAGATCATGGCATGATGCGTAAGAACGAGGGTGATGAGGTCGAGGCTGTATTCGGACCGAATGGAAAGTTCGATCTTAATTTCATCCGTGTTAACGCCGGTGAAGAGTACTTTGAGATGCTTAAGGGTGTGTCTGATCCTGAGCAGAAGAGAAAGCTCATCGGTAATAAGTTTGTAGAGATCTTTGGTGCGGAGGCTCGTCGCCTTGCCGGTACCGGTGGATTTAAGTATATGGCACAGGGAACTATTTATCCTGACGTGGTTGAGAGCGGAATGGGTAAAGATGGCGCTGTGATCAAGTCTCACCATAATGTTGGCGGACTGCCGCATGATCTGGTAGTTGAGCTCGGATTTGAAGAGCAGCCGGTCGAGCCGCTTCGTTCTCTTTTCAAGGACGAGGTTCGAAAGGCTGGTATCGAGCTTGGAATTCCGGCAGAGCTGGTTTATCGTCAGCCGTTCCCGGGACCGGGACTTGGCATCCGTGTAGTTGGTGAAGTTACTCCTGAGAAGGTTCACATCGTACAGGAAGCTGATGCAATCTATCGTGAGGAGCTTTCCAAGGCAGGCATAGATATGGGTAAGGGTCAGTTCTTTGCAGCCCTCTCCAATATGAGAAGTGTCGGTGTCATGGGTGACTTCAGAACATACGACTATGCTGTAGTGCTTCGTGGAGTTATTACTTCTGATTTCATGACTGCTGAGGCAGCGGAGATACCGTGGAGTGTTCTTCAGACATGTATGAACAGAATTATAAATGAGGTTAAGGGCGTAAATCGCGTAATGTATGATCTTACGAGTAAGCCGCCTGGGACGATAGAACTCGAGTAAGTTTCAAAGTGGCTGAAAGCCTGATTTTTCAAGGCTTTCAGTCACTTTTTGTAATTAGTGACAACCAAATGACAACAGGTCATTTTTCGTACACTATTCTAGGGAATAATTCCAAGAGTGACATCTATTATATCTATTGCCTAATCTGGCATATTTT
>CAMVTN010000172.1 GCA_947170415.1 uncultured Lachnospiraceae bacterium
GTGAGAGGCTTATCGGAAGCATAGAGCACTTTTACGGTCATCTCGAGATCGAGTGCTCAGGACATCTTGGCCTGACATCCATTGAATACAAAGAGAAGGTCAGACCCAGGAGACAGGAGATAATAGATTTCTGTAGGGACATTTAAAAACGGGAAAACCAAAGCTGTTTGTATCAGAGAGGGGATAAGTCATGAAAAAGGTACTTGTGGTTATTACTATGTTATTCGCTGTTCTCCTGTCGTCATGCGCGGCAAAATACGACCTTGATGACCTGAAGATCGACAAAGATAAGTATTCCGGCTGGCATTCGAGAGAGTTGGACGGTTGGCGTGAACTTGATGATTTCAGCTATATCGATGTTTACTATAGCGGGAGGAAAAGCGGGATAGATCAACAGATGAAATATATGGTATTTGAATCATCATCTGTTGCCAAGGAATACTTTAAGAAGTGGAAGGAATACTACTATAACAGTGATGATGGCGAGAGCCAGTACGGTAAAAATTGGTATATTTGCAGGGAGCCCGGTACGTATGACATGATTGCTTACACGATGTACTATCGTGAAGAGAATGTAATTATATATTCAGAAGTTTCCCTTACGTACTACAGCACTGAGAACGGGGGCACGAGCAGTGTCGCTGTAAGCAGTTCTGAAGGTGATCAGGTCAGGAAATACATCTTGGAAAACCATAAAGAACTCAGAGAAAATGTTATGAAAATGCTTACGGACTGACACAGTCAGCATAACCCAAAAGACAGATAATATGGAAAAAAATGAAGCTGTATATGAATTTTATAATGGCGGAGCCGAGATAGGCCGCTTGGAACGCGGACTCGGTGTAGTCGAGTTTTACAGATCCAAAGAGATCATCTCGAGATATTTAAATGGCCAACTGAAAATCTATGACATAGGCGGCGGTATAGGAAAGTACTCTGAATGGCTTGCCGGTATGGGACATGAAGTCTCACTGATAGAGCTTGCTCCTGCTGCGGTTGAATATGCAAAGGAACATATGACCATACCTTATGAAGCTTTTGCCGGTGATGCCCGTGATGTCGATAAACCTGATAACAGTGCAGATATGGTGCTCCTTATGGGACCTTTGTATCACCTGCTCGAAATGAATGAGAGATTGAGAGTCCTGTCTGAAGCAAACCGCGTTCTGAAACCGGGCGGTATCTTAATCGCTGCCGGAATATCCAAATTCAGTTCTGCCACATGGGCATTATCGGTATACGGAAACAATGTTTTTCTTGATGATGATATTTACATGAACATGATCAAGCGTGAGATGGATACAGGTGAACACTTAAAACCTGCGGAATATCCGTATATAATCTCAAATGCATTTTTTCATACGATAGGCGGGCTTAGGGATGAGATCTCGGAGGCAGGATTCAGTATTATGGAGAGTGCCGCTGTAGAAGGATGCTCCTGGATAACTCCTGAGCTGAATGAGAAGTGGAACGATGAATTCAGGCGCAGCAGGATCCTAGAGATCATCAGAGCAACCGAGCATGAAGATACCATGATGGGCATGAGTCCTCATTTCCTGGTCTGTGCTTCCAAGCCTGACTGATAAGAGACAAACAAGAATGACAACTGCTTTTGTAAAAACATTGAAGACAATTAATTTTATGTCGTGCCGAGTGTTATATGCTTTTTTGTAAGATCCAAGATGCCGCTTGCCTGGGCTATCGGCCTTATGGTCAGTGTTATTCTTTTCGCAGGCGCCGGCATTGGGTGATCAATTTTCTCTAATGTCTGTTTTTGTGTTAGCCGCCGCTAACTAATTGGTGTTTAATCCGTTTGGCTTTCAGATGGCTCCCTGAGGATCAGGTGAGTAATACTGAGAAATGGCAGAGATCAAGGATGGAATCTAACATGAAGGAATCAGACGATAAATATAAGAATCCTGATTGGGACAGGATAGCGCATTTGTTTAAGATCGGCATATTTGCATCGCTTTTAGCGCTCATCGGAGGAGATATGATCCTCGGGTGGGGAACTGCGGATATGTCATTAAGCGGAATGGAACAGTATTTTTCAAGATACTCAGGGGTGTCTGACGCCAGGATATTCTGGTCAGGCCTTCTGGGAATGATCGGGATCACCATAGAGACGATGTGCTTTTTCGGCGTATACAGGATCATTGCATCCGGGTCCGAAAGATATGCGCATGCCTACAGAGCCGGACTTATAGGAATGCTTACTTTTGGCTCATTTTGCCATGTTATGTGCTGTGCGGTCATATATCATCACAATACGATACAAAGGATAGCTCCCGCACTGGCAATAGAGGAGTCCATTGCCTTTGCAAAATACTTCCTGATACCCGTGACAGCCATCTTTTTCGTGTTTTTCCTGGTAATGAATATTGTTCAGATAGCAGCCTTCGCCAAAGGAATGACACCGTATCCGAAGTGGTGCTGGGTATTTACAATGCTGACCGGTTTTATTGATATTATCGTTATGAGGCTTGCGGGGAACCAGCCATGGGCATATGCGCTTTCAACGGGATGGCTCAGCTTCGGAAGTTTCGTGACTTTTACCGGACTCCTTATTAACATGCCGAAAGCAATGGCAGATCATAAGTCCAGGGAAAACCCAAATAAGAAAGCTGAAGTAAGGGCTTGAGATGCCAAATGATTTTCAATAGCAGGTATGGTGCCGGTAAGAACGCAGATCCTGATAATCTTTAAAAAGCTTTGAAATAAGGCACTTCAGGCATCTGTTTACCCTATTTCCCAAACAAATAATGCTAATAGGCGATAATTTGGGCGAATTTGTCATAGAGTTTTCCGGATATGGTCTACATACATTCGTAGTATTCTACGTACGACGCGAAAAGAGCGTTTTTCAGAATCATTAATAGCAAAGAGGTAAGATAAATGAATCACAATGTCATTTCTGATGAGTACCTGCAGAAGATGAACGCATACTGGCGTGCAGCAAACTATCTTGCAGCAGCTCAGCTCTATTTGCTCGACAACCCTCTTATGAGAGAACCTCTCAAGAAGGAACACATCAAGAAGAAGATTGTCGGACACTGGGGTACTGTTCCCGGACAGAACTTC
>CAMVTN010000173.1 GCA_947170415.1 uncultured Lachnospiraceae bacterium
AGCAATCCGTGACATCAGTAAGGGGCAAAATTTACTTTTGACCCTTACATCTTAATATTTATGTGTACGGAAGTTCCGTCTATCCTGCTCTTAAGAACCTTTCCGCTAACGGTATGTATCTCTATATCCGCATGTGCATCTCCTGACGCATTTATATTTACAGAATCACCGTCACACTCTGCCTTAAAGGTGAGCACAGTGTTTCCGCTCAAATCAGGGATCTCGCATACGCTTTCCGTATTTTCAACAGGAAGATAATACCTGAGTGTCAGATTTTCAGTATAATCATAGTCCGGCACTTCCTTATTACCGCCGATCGGCAGAAGTGTATTTTCTTTTACAAAAAGAGGAAGATTCATATAATCATACTTTTTTATGTACCATCTGCCTCCCTCAAGTATCTCATCATCCAGCAAATTTTTCCACATACCATGAGGCAGATAAAATTCACCCTTTGACTCATCATTGAAAATAGGAGAAACCAGTAAACTTTCTCCAAGCATATACTGAAGATCGAGATACCGGCATCCGGGGTCATCCGGAAATTCAAAAGGCATCGGACGCATAAGCGGTGTACCCTTTTCATGTGCTATAACTGCCATTCTGAATAGATACGGCATCAACTCACACTTGAGATTTACAAATTTTCTCACTACGTCACTGGACTCATCATCAAAGATCCACGGTACGCGATAGGTATCCGACCCATGAAGCCTGCTGTGTGATGACAACAGACCAAACTGAACCCATCTCTTATAAAGATCCGGTGTAGCTGTGGCTTCAAATCCTGAAATATCATGACTCCAGAATGAAAAGCCGCTCATTGCGAAGGAAAGACCTGCTCTGAGTGTCTCGGCCATTGATGGATAATTCGCACTGCAGTCACCACCCCAATGTACAGGGAACTGCTGACCGCCTGCGGTAGCACTCCTTGCAAAGAGCACTGCTTCGCCTTTTCCTCTTTTTTCCTCGATAGCCCTAAACACAGTCTGATTATAGATCTGTGTGTAATAATTATGCATACTTACAGGATCGCTTCCGTCATAATATTTTACATCTATCGGAATTCTCTCACCGAAATCGGTTTTTATGGCATCTATACCGGTATCCAGTAATTCTTTGATCTTGTCAGCAAACCACTTTCTTGCTCCAGGATTTGTAAAATCCATAACTGCCAGTCCCGGCTGCCAGTTATCTACCTGCTTTACTCCTTTGCCATCCTCACGCATCAAGAGATAGCCCTTTTCCAACAACTCATCAAAAGTATCTCCATACTGACTCACATAAGGATTTATCCATGCACAGCACTTAAGTCCCTTTTCATGGTAACGTTTAAGCATTTCCTTTACATTACCAAACTGTTCACCGTCCCAGACAAAATCACACCAGTGAAGCGCTCTCATCCAGTAGCAATCAAAATGAAAGACACGTACGGGAATATTCCTGTCACTCATACCGGATATAAGTTTTCCTGTAGTTTCTTCGCCATAGTCAGGCTTAAAGGATGTAGAAAGCCACAGTCCAAAACTCCAAGCTGGAGGCAGTGCCGGCTTGCCGGTAAGAGAAGTATAAACTTCCATGATATCCGCCGGTGTTTTTCCATAGATCAGATGGTATCTTAACTGTTCTCCCGGAACAGAAAATCCAACATACTCAACTTTTGCGGTTGCTACTTCAAATTCCACAGGTCCTGTATGATCTACAAAAACTCCGTATCCTTCACTCGTCATATAGAATGGAGCGTGCTTATAGGACACTTCGCTTGCTGTTCCTCCATCTTCTGTCCATGTCTTTATGGTCTGTCCGTTTTTTACAAATGCCGTAAACTTTTCGCCAAAACCATATACTGTCTCATTTGCTTTGAGACCCAGTTCATTCATCACATAGGGTTCATAAGTCTGACGCATGTAATTTTTATCAGGCAAAACAGTAGACGGCTTTTTATCCCATCTCATATATCCAAGATTTCTAAATCCAGACTTTGTGAGTACTTTTCCGCCTGCTTCAAATCTATATTCCCAGTTTTTCCTGGATACTCTGACCGTAATATCTCCTGCCTGCATTACAGCCTCGTCATCATTTATCTCTACCTCTACCGGATCAGGAGAACGATGCAATTCAAATCTTGGCTCTTTCGAATCGTATCCTTTGTAATGAGTTATCACTACTTCTACATCGTTATGACGTGCTGATATAAAATCGATCTGCAGCACTGTAATATCGAGTGCATCTGCTCTGGACAAGATCGGTTTTTCCGGTGTGAGCACACGCATACCGTTTTCTATCTTATATACCTTGAATGCCTGTGTTGCATATGACGGCTGAACCTTCTCGCTTTTCAGCCAGTAACCCTCCATGAATTTCATAATTTTCCTGCCTTTTCAAATTTTATAATAATGATGTTGGGGTCAAAAGTCCTTTTGCCCCCCAACTTATGACACGAATTTCTTCGCTTATGATAAAACAGCTCGCAATTTCTTTTTCTCTCGATTTTAAATAAGCTACCACCCTCATTTTTACACACCATGGGCGGTAGCTTATGTTTAATCTGCTTTATTGTTGTAACTATTCAGAACAGTCCGAAGCATGTGGCTAACGAAAGCGTAAAACATCTTCTTTATTTTGCTCCATCAATGGATGCCCACTGTTCTTCGATCTGAGCGCATGCTGCATCCTTATCTATTTCTCCTGCAAGATATGACTGAAGGATCTGTCCGCATACCTGATGCCAGCTATCTGTCGAATAGCATATAGCGAGTGCTCCGGCACCGTCTTTTTCTGCAAGTGCAGAACCCTGCTTGATAACCTCAAACGCAGACTCAGCATCTGATACGATAGGAGGAACAACCCCTGCTACGTCATTAAACCATGACTTGCCATAGTCAGATGTATACCACCAGTTAACGAAATCAAGAGTTGCCTGGAGATTGGGAGAATCCTTGTATATGTGAAGCGCCTGATCTGATCCGGAAACAACTTTTGACTCTGCCGCATCTTCTGTTGTCGGATAACCTACAAATCCAATCTTCAGATCCGGGTTGATCGCCAG
>CAMVTN010000174.1 GCA_947170415.1 uncultured Lachnospiraceae bacterium
AAGTTGTAAGCTGGCTCATGGATTCAGGACATATCCCGTCCTTCTGTACAGCATGTTATCGCGCAGGACGTACAGGTGACAGATTTATGTCCCTTTGCAAGAGTGGACAGATCCTGAACTGCTGTCATCCGAATGCCCTCATGACTCTTGCGGAATATCTGGAAGATTACGCAAGTCCAGAGACAAAGGAAAAGGGCTACAGAATGATAGAAGAAGAGTTGAAAAAGATTCCGAGTGAGAAGGTCAGAACTGTAGCAGAAGAAAATATAGCAGCAATCCGCAGCTCAGATAGAAGAGATTTTAGATTTTAAGGGAGTAGCGCATGATCGATGTGTTCGGTACGTTGGGGCCATCCTGCGAAAACATGGATGTTCTTGAGCAGATGTTTTCTGAGGGAATGACAGGGATCAGGATAAATCTCTCGCATGTCATGCTGAAAGACTATTCAGGGAAAATAGAAACTGTCAGAAAAGCAGCGGGTAAAGCAGGGATTATCCCAAAGATACTCATAGACATGCAGGGACCGGAGATAAGGATAGGAAATCTGAAATCTCCGATAACGCTTAGAGAAAATGATGTTTTTTCTATCGGACAGGACAGCGTTCCGGTACCGGAGATCGTGCTCGAGGCATTGAAACCTGGGCAGATTATCCTTCTTGATGACGGAAAGATTTCTGCAGAAGTCGTGATGGTCGCAGAGAGGTGCGCAAAACTCAGAGTTGTCCGCGGAGGTGTATTAGACAGCAGAAAAAGCCTGGCGGTTTCTGATGCTGTTATAAATATGCCGGCACTGACGGATTCAGATGAGGAAAATCTGAAGATCGCACGTGAATGTGGTGTGACGGGCGTGATGCAGCCTTTTGTCAGAAGCTCGGATGATCTTAAAGAACTGAGAAGGGTACTGGATTCTTCTCACGGTCACGAGATCAAAATATATGCGAAGATTGAAAATAAGGCGGGAGTGGAAAATCTGACAACCTTTTTTGATCATGCTGATGAAATCGTGATAGCGAGAGGAGACTTGGGAAATTCCATGCCGTTATGGGAATTGCCGAAAGTTCAGAAGACGATCGCAAGAATATTCAATGAACATAAAGTTCCGTTTATGGTAGTTACACAGATGCTCGCCTCAATGGAACACAGCAAAGTTCCGACAAGAGCCGAGGTTAGTGACATTTATAATGCAGTCCTTGATGGAGCACACTCGGTAATTGTAACAGGCGAGACCGCAATAGGTGAAAATCCGGTCGAGGTAATACGATATCTGTCACGTACTGCGAGAATGAAGGAATGACGTTGTTCATAAAAAATTTATACTCTGGCTAAAGATTTTTTTGTATTATAAGATGAATACGACTAGTTAATAATACATCGGAGGAATATTTATGTCAGAGACAATAACTCTCACTATTAAGAAGCAGAAAAGTATAGCGCTCATCGCGCATGATGGTAAAAAAGCTGAGCTTATCCAGTGGTGCAAGGACAATGTTGAAGTATTAAAAAAGCACCTGCTTTGCGGTACAGGAACAACAGCACGTATGATCACAGACGCGACAGAACTGCCTGTCCGCGGATACAATTCCGGTCCGCTTGGCGGTGATCAGCAGATCGGAGCAAAGATCGTAGAAGGAAAGGTTGACTTTGTTATATTCTTCTCTGACCCTCTTACTGCAGCGCCGCATGATCCTGACGTAAAAGCTCTTATGAGAATAGCGCAGGTTTATGACATTCCCTTTGCAAACAACAAGGCAACAGCTGATTTTCTTATCCATTCAACACTTATGGATGAAGAATACGACCACGATGTCATAAACTTCAAGAAAAACATAGAGCACAGAGCAGAGACACTGCTGTAAGTATATTTTTATTATATCTAAAAAGTACCGCAGAGCATCGTATTGGATGCGAAGCGGTATTTTTGCGTAGAAAAAAGAAAATAAGATAGGAATCGTGATATTATTAAATTAAGATTCTTGAAAATGTTTTTCTAATAAAGGGGATATCCGTGAAAACATTTAATACAACGGCTGTATGCATTCCGACAAAACATTATATGGTTGATCTGACCGAGCGGGTAGCAGAGATAAAGAAGCTGGTTGACAGCGGCAAATATTTTACTATCAACAGAGCAAGACAGTACGGAAAAACAACTACATTAATAGCATTAGAGCAGTATTTATCTGATGAATACGATGTTATTAGCATAGATTTTCAGGATATTACCGGTGCTGATTACATAGATGAAAACGAATTTGTTAAGGGACTTGCAGGTGTACTATGCGATGCTAAAGATAGCATGGATATTTCGCTGCCTGATGAGTACTATGAACTGTTAAAAGCTCTGTCTGTACAGAAAAACGCAGTCAAACTTAACGATATCTTTAGGATTTTTGATAAGCTGTGTAAAGCTGCTGACCGACCGATCGTATGGATAATGGACGAGGTAGATACAGCAACTAATAATCAGGTTTTTTTGGATTTCCTTGGAAAACTCAGATCAGGATATTTGAAAAAAGAGAAAAATCCCAGATATAAAACTTTTCAATCGGTCATTCTTGCTGGTGTTACTGATGTGAAGCATTTAAAAAGTAAGATCCGTGGTGAGGAAGATTCCAAAGAAAATAGTCCTTGGAATATTGCGGCGGATTTTAATGTTGATATGAGCCTTTCGGAGACTGGAATCAAGGGAATGCTTGATGAGTATGAGAAAGATCATCATACCGGAATGAAAATCGGTGAGATGGCGAAACTCATTAGAGAATACACAAACGGGTATCCTTTTCTTGTTAGCCGCATCTGTGAGCTTCTTGATACAGAGATTGGGAAAAAGATTGATAATCTTTCGGACAGATGGACTAGAACAGGTTTGGATGAAGCGATAAAGCACATCCTTTCGGAAGATAATACGTTATTCCAGTCCTT
>CAMVTN010000175.1 GCA_947170415.1 uncultured Lachnospiraceae bacterium
TATAGTCCTATTACACCGACTCCCTCCGAACAGGAAGATGATGCATGCAGACAGTACCGTGAGCTCGCTTCTGCTGCCAGTCGTTAAATAAACTTTTAGAGGAAAAAACATGAATCAGCTTAATTACAAAAAAACACAATATAACGAGCCCTTTATCTCTCAAAGAGCCGATCCTTATGTGACACGGGATGACGAGGGACGCTATCTCTTTACTGCTTCAGTTCCTGCATATGACGCCATCGTCCTTAGACGAAGCTCTACTCTTGACGAGCTGGCTGATACAGATGAAAAGATCATATGGCACAAGCATAAAGAAGGCATCATGAGTGAACACGTATGGGCTCCCGAGATCCACAAGGTTTTCGGCGAATGGTATATTTACTTCGCGGCAAGTGATGTGAACGACATATGGGCGCTCCGTCCTTACGTACTGCACTGCACCGGAGATGACCCTATGACAGATTCCTGGGAAGAATGCGGGCAGATGCAGCGATGCGACGAGGACAAGTTTTCATTTAATGATTTCTCGCTGGATATGACAGTATTTGAAAACAAAGGCCACTGGTATGCCGTATGGGCAGAAAAGGTAAATGTTGGTCAGAAGATCTCAAACCTTTATATAGCAGAAATGGAGTCAGCAACAAAGCTGAAGACCCCTCAGGTACTCCTGACAGCTCCGGATTATGATTGGGAACGTGTAGGATTTTGGGTAAATGAAGGTCCCGGGATCATCAAGCATGACGGAAGGATCTTTATGACCTACTCCGCAAGTTCCACCGGTATATGCTACGCCGTAGGTCTCCTGTCCATTTCCGAGGATGACGAGATCCTTAACCCTCATGCATGGACAAAATCACGCATGCCGGTACTCAGTACGGATTTCGATAAAGGAATCCTTGGTCCCGGTCATAATTCCTTTACAACAATGGTAAACAGCGACGGCTCCGTGTCAGATGTCGTTATCTATCACGCAAGACAATACGATGAGATCGAGGGGGATCCTTTATATGATCCAAACCGCCACACCTATCGTATGAAAGTTCGCTGGGAAAATAATGGCAAGCCGGTATTTGATATAAAAAACAACTTCTAATACCTGATCTCAGGATAGCAGCGTCAAGCATGCTCTTGCCCCTGCTTTTATATTAAGACTTTCTGTATATTTCTTTTTAGATAAATCATAGAAAAGCATAATATTTTATGAATTATTTAAAATCGCTACAAATCATGGCTTATCCTCGTTACAATAAACAGGTGGACCACTAAACATTTTTATCGAACCTTCCGATATACTAATGGGGAAAATTTTGTAAGGTTAAGCGAAGAGGGTAACGACATGACGAAACATGCATTTAAGAATCTATTAGCGCTTTTTTTCACGTTCGTTTTAGTTTCATGTGCAATTTTGGGTATGTTTTCACCTGTGATATTTGCCGGACGGGATTCACGATTAAAAACAACTCAAATGAATGACCGGCTGCTCGCTGAAATAAATGACCTAAGAGCATCCAAAGGTCTGAAAGCTCTGGTTATAGACAGTAAACTAAACACTATCGCAGACACCAGATCAACAGAGGCTGCTGAAAAATGGAGTCACGAAAGACCAAACGGAGAACAGGGAACAGAACTGATCGATCCAACTCTCTGGAGAGGTGAAAATCTTTCAAGCGTTACATATCCTAATTATGATGGAAGCACAAAAAATCAGGAGAAAGCCGCCGACACGATGTTTGATAATCTGGTAGCCTCTCCTGCTCATTATGACAATATGGTCTTTGATAAATTTACCAAGATCGGTATTTCAAGCGAACTTACCGAAACTTCAAAGGGAACAAAGATAACCGTCGCTTATATGTTTTCGAATTGAAAACTCTTTCTAAAAAAAGGTGATGTCCTTTCGGGCACCACCTTTTTTTGTACTTTATTTTTAACCTTTTACTGCACCTGCCATCATTCCCTTTACGAGTTTCTCCTGCATAAAGATGAACAGGATTATCATCGGGAGTACTGACAGTGTCAGACAAGCCATTATCATTGCTGTATTTGATGAATACTGACCCTGATAGTTCCAAAGCGCCAGCGGAAGTGTTCTATTGCTCTCTGACTGTGTCAGCGTGAATGCGAATATGAATTCATTCCACATATTTACGCCATTATAGATCGCAAGTGTTGAAAGACCGGGTGTAGAAAGCGGAAGTATTACTTTGAAAAATCTTCCGAATCTGCCGCATCCATCTATGTCTGCCGCTTCTTCCAGTTCCTTTGGTATTCCCGACATGAAACCTGTAAGGATGAACACCGATATCGGCGTCGCAAAAGCAACATTTGTGGGGATCAGAGCCCATATCGTATCGTAAAGCCCCATGTTGATCGTCATATTAAACACCGGGATCAGTGTAACATGCATCGGTACAGACATCGCAGCAACTATCAGGAAATATATCGGTCCGCGAAGCTTGAACTTGAACCTCGACAGCGGATATGCTGCACATGCTGATATAAATAACAGGATCGCAAGTGAAATAACCAGTACGATCACACTGTTTCTGAAATATGTCCAAAATGCCGGATCTGTGATGACTCCTTTATAGTTGTCCGGATAAAACTTTTCCGGTATATGGAAGGCTCCGTACATGATGGTTTCGATCTTTTGCTTGAAACCGGTCATGACCATGAATGAAAACGGTACAAATGTCACGAGCATCCAGAATACTGCCAGTACTACCGCTGCGATCCATGCCGCATAATTTTTCTTTCCGGACTCTCCGGCTGTATTTTTCTTTGCCATATCAGTCCTCCTTATTCCGGTTCATGACATACATCGTCACGCCTGCGATCAATGTGATCAGGATAAACATTCCTCCTGCGATGGATGAACCATATCCCATGT
>CAMVTN010000176.1 GCA_947170415.1 uncultured Lachnospiraceae bacterium
ATCTTTTGCATGAAAAAGCAGCAGAATGTATGTTGAAGATATATGAAGATCCTGAGCGGGACTATCCTGTTCTCACAAGACTCGAAACAAAAGAAGGCATTGTCTTTGAACTTGCGGAAAAGATACCGGATACACTGCCGCAGCTCACAGGAGTTCATATAATCGATGGACGAAGAGCTGTCGATGTGAGACCTCTTTTGAGGGAAGGTGCAGGATTCAGCCCCTTTAACTTTGAGGGAGAGAGGCAGACAGAGATTGTTCTGGAATTTGATACAGAGGATACGGAAATATCTGTGTGGTTTGAAATATCCGAGCACAGCAGGACAAAACGAAACCCTGTTGAAGAGGGAACAGAAGCTCCGAGGATCATCGAATGGTTTTCTGAGACACTGTCAGATGATCCGGTAGTAGTAGACGAAACCAATTCTCTTTCTCATAGCGGACGGATCACTTTTAAGCCGAATGGCAAACACATAATAGGAACACTTGTCGATCCGGGATGTGAAGAGGAAGTGATCATAAAGAATATTGAAGTTGGTCATTTTAGAGCTATCCAAAAGCAGACTATTTCAGACATCAGAAAATTTACAGCGGAGAGTGTACCGGAATATAAGCTGTCCTTTGACGATGCACTCGGACTTGTCGGAGAGCCTACAGCCTTTGTTCGAAAAGATACAGGCTGGACACAGGCAGACGTAAAGAAAGAGGATGAAGGAGAGAACGTCAGAACGCTTTCTGTCAACACTGAGGAAGCGCTGCAGGACGGACAGGAAAACCTGAAGGTCTGCATGACGGATCCTATTCATTTTTATGATATGTTTTTTGATTCGACCGGCATGCCGGGGCAGGAACTACAGCTGGAACTAAACGGAAAAATTCCGGTTCATGACTATTTCACTCTTATCTGCGATACAAGGGAACCGGACGGAACGATAGCGCAGGAAGAATGGCATGAAGTAAATGATTTTTATTCCTGTGACAGCCGTTCGAGAGTTTTTGTGTATGACAGTGAGAGGGAATGTATCATTTTCGGAGATGGAAAAAAAGGAGCGATAGTTCCTGCCGGAAAGGATGCGATATTTGTAGCAGAAATGGCACTGTCAGAGTGTGCTGGAGGAAATATTCCTCAAAATGCAGGGCTGTATTTCAGTGAAAATCTGCAGCAGATAGAAAATGATGAAGCATCAGGCGGAAGAAACCGTGAAACGGTGAGTGATGCGATGATGCGGTTTAGATATCGCCTGACACATACGAGGAAATGCGTGACGCAGGCTGATTTTGAGCGGGCGGCAGTAGAAACACCGGGATTTAGAGTGAGAGAAGCACGGGCGATAGCCGGTTTTGACCGCAAAGAACCTACACGGAAAGCCCGTTGTCCTGTGGTAACAGTAGTGGTTGTTCCGGATTCTGATGAGATCAATCCTGTTCCTGATGAAAGATTCATAAGGGCGGTATCAAAGAACATTGAGTCTCGCAGAACAGTTGGAACAATGGTCAGAGTGACTGGTCCGGTTTATATCCCGGTGGATGTGAGCCTGGAGATCATGACAGATGAAGAAATTTCATCCGAGGAGATCAGAAAGCGTATAGCAGAAAGCTTCCAGACAGGGAGGCGCCGAAAGATCGGAGATGCGATAGCGCTTATGGATATTGAAACGGCGGTTGCCGGGATACGGGGAGTATTAAGCGTAAGCCGTATAAATATCTCTACATCATCACCGGAATGTGCAAGAAATGCATACGGAGATCTTGTGATACCAAAGGATGCAATAGCATATCTAGGGAAATTGAGAGTATCAGGGAGATAAATGGTAAATGGGCGGACAACAGAAACAATTGCATTTCTGCAGATCGGAAGACTGGAAATGCTGTGATCAGAAAGGGTTTCTTACAGAAGGGGACTCTTTGAGGCTGGATATCCGTAATACACGATCGGCATTTCTGATCCTTCCTGTTATAGATAGCGGCGAAACAGGATTTGAATGGGATCGTATGACCATAAAAGGGTCATTTACGGACAATACTGCAGTGAGTGCTTATGCGTATGCCTGGGACGGTACAGGTGAAGCAACGGAATTTGACATGAATGAGACAGATGAGCAGATAAGGAGAAAGCTCTATGTAATGGCAGGTTTACCGGTGCCGCGCGCAAATGATTGTCTGCTGCACCGGAGAGGAAGGTATATAAGACTCGGTCTGGAGTTTTCTGCAGGTGGAACGGATGCACCGGTTCTTGACGAGATCGCTATCAGTACCGATGGTGATCACATGGTGGATTATTTGCCGGCAATCTATCAGAAAGATGAATTTACCCGTCGTTTTCTATCGGTGTATAACAGCATGTTCCTTGATCTGGAGAAAAAGATTAGTTCGCTGCCTTCGCTTTTTGATATAGATACGGAAGGCATGGATAACCTCATGATGTTAGCCGAGTGGCTATCGATCGTGGGAAACAGATATGCTGATGATCGGATCAGAGAATGGATAAGAAATGCTTTTGTAAATTATGAAACGATGTTTACCCGTGAGGGAATACTCAGATCCGTAAAGCGTCTCACAGGAAAGGATGCCCTGATAATAGAGTATTTTGAAGTGGATCCGCAGAATCCGGATTGTCCGGATTCTAAAGTATATGAATCACTTTACGGAAATGATCCTTACACATTTTTTATACTGCTCCCGGAGGATACCTTTAATAGCCGGGACGATAAGGAGTTTTTCATCAGGAATATGAAAAGTCTCACTCCTGCAGGCAGAAAGATGGAACTCATAATTCTGAAAAAGGGTCTGCAGCTTGGATGGCATTCATATCTCGGTGTAAATTCCATAGTCGGTGATTA
>CAMVTN010000177.1 GCA_947170415.1 uncultured Lachnospiraceae bacterium
CTGTGGATGTCAGATCCGTCTTTTCAATTATTTCTGAAA
Source organism: uncultured Lachnospiraceae bacterium (assembly GCA_947170415.1). Classification (GTDB taxonomy): domain Bacteria; phylum Bacillota; class Clostridia; order Lachnospirales; family Lachnospiraceae; genus NK4A144. The sequence goes on from CAMVTN010000177.1 coordinate 40, forward strand.
GACGCGGATCTTCCGCATCTCCGGTGAAAAGCATGGAGGTATCACCGAGCGTAGCCTTTACAAGGAGAGATGAATTATTGTCCTCGCTTTCTCCGTAGGATGATTTTTCCGGAGCTGATATTGAGTATGTTACATTGTCCAGGATTATTTCGGTATCTGTGCTTACGACTTCTTGTGTCTTGTTTTGTTCCTCTAATGCTTCTAAAAATTTAGTCGTGCGCTTATTGTCGTTTGTGACCCTTGTAGTAAGGATGCGGTCTATTGGGATGTTTTTAACTACCTTCGAGGCGCCGCCCACGTGATCTTTATCAAAGTGGGAGATTATCAGCATATCAAGGCGGTCGTGACCGCTTGCCTTTACAGTTTTTGCAAGGTCTTCACCGTTTTCTTTATATCCGGTATCTATCATTACTGCGGAATTTTTTGTGGTGAGGAGAAATGCGTCGCCTTTTCCTACATCAAAGCAGTTGATGGTTAGGATAGTATCGTTGATCTCAGCTGAAGTCGCTGAGGAAGCAGTAGTTCCGGCTGTTTCTGCTGTTTTATTTATATTTGTTACTGAACCGCAGGCAGTGAGACTGACTGCAAGTACTCCGGAAAGGAGTGCTGCGGTGACACGTTTTTTTACATTATTCATGCGATATTTCCATCCTTTTTAATTCAGGAAGAACCGTGAGCAGCATAGTTGCGAAGCATGCAGTTCCTCCGATCACATTAGAAATTGGTTCAGCGGCGAATACTCCGTTTGTTCCCATGTGTCCGAGGGTGGGGAGCAAGATAGTCAGAGGTACGACGATTATGACTTTTCTGAGCAGCGAAAAGAAAATTGCTTTCTTTCTCTTATTTAGAGACTTAAAAGTCGTTTGTCCGCTGAACTGGAACATCATAAAGATAAATGCAAAGTAGTAAAGATGCAAGGCAGGTATGGCATCTTTAAGAATTTCTTTATCTGAACTAAAGATTCGGATAAAAAATTCAGGAAAATTTATGATAAGGAGCCATGCAGCAAGGGCATAGGATGTACCTAAAATTGTCATGGTCGCGATGGCTTTTCGCACTTCTGAGGGCTTTTTTGCGCCGTAACTAAAGCTGATGATGGGGGATGAACCCTCTGCGATAGCGAGTACCGGCACTTCCGTTAGCTGACGGACAGATATAAGGATCGTCATGATTGAGATATACAGATCTCCGCCGAGCTTTGAGAGCATATTATTGCAGACGATATTTACAAGGCTGTTGGTAAACTGCATGGTAAAGGCTGAAATACCAAGACCTATTATCGCAATGGAAGTAGATAAAAATTCTTCTTTGTCTTTTTTATTAAGCGGTACGATACGCAGATCGGCTTTTTTGAAGAGGAAATACAGCACAAATACTGCGGATATGAACTGTGAAAGCACGGTTGCGATGGCAGCGCCCTTTATTCCGAATCCCAGAGTGAAGATAAAGATCGGGTCAAGGATAAGGTTAGACACGGCACCGAGTGTGACCGTGAACATACCGATCCCGGGGTATCCCTGAGCGTTTATAAAGGGATTCATGCCGGTTGCTATCATGGAAAAAATCGTTCCCGTAACATAGATACGGAGATACGGGAGAGCGAGTTCCAGGGCTGTTTCCGATGCACCGAAAAGCCTTAAGATAGGCGGCGCAAAGGTGAAACCAAGAAAAGTCAAAATTATCGCATTAATGATCAGAAGACGAAATGCGATGTTTTGTATCCTGCAGGCTTTCTGCCTCTTTCCCTGTCCAAGAGAGATGGAAAAAAGCGGGGAACCGCCGCTTCCGTAGAGTACGGTGAAAGCGGGTATCAGTAGGATGACCGGAAAACATAGCCCCACGCCGCCGAGGGCAGCTGTTCCTACATGGGGGATCCTGCCGATATATATACGATCAATAATATTGTACAGCAGGTTCATGATCTGGGCGAGAAGCATCGGGAATGCAGTTTTGAAGATGTTGCGGACGATATGTCCGTCGGAAAAGTCTACTTTTTTCATATAAACCTGATTTCTTTTAAAAGTGACGCAGGGATATAAGGGATCATTTCGTGCGTCCGATAGTGATTTATTATAGGACGATTTTTAGGATGTGTAAAATCTGATGCTTTATAGTATGACCATAATCGCTAAGGATTGCGACATTCGTGACTGTAGTAAAAGGTTGATTAGTATTGTGATCTGTACTAAAATATTAAAAATAAACAACACTGTGTCGATTTGCGTAGCACAAGGAATTTTGGCTTTTGCATTATGATAATAAGGCACTGAGAGTATTATAGAGGAGAATTCAATGAAAACAAATTTGAAGCGATATAAGAAATTTACAGCGATCATGCTTGCAGCAGTGATGTCCTTAACATGTGCCATACCGGCGGCTGCGGATGATATAGAGGAAACCGTTGTGTCGGCTAATGAGAGTGAAAGCTCCGTGCAGGATAGTTCATTTGAAATGCAGGAAATCGACAGTGCGGATTTTGACGACACGGATCTTAATAGTGACGCGGAAATTACCGCAACAGGCTCAGGTATCGTGAATCTTGATCTGTCTGCAGCGGGCGGTCCGTCATCGTTCCCTGTACTGAAATACAAGAGCTCTATTCCGGATGCTGCATTTAGGGATTATCTGGAGTCAACTGTATTTCCGCAGATGTATGCTGCTATACAGCAGAAGGCCGCGGCAGGAGATCAGGCATCTGTAAAACTTTTAGGACTTATGGGAAATGTGGGTGCGACAGGTTTTCCTTTCAGTATGGATGCGCTATTAAAGTC
>CAMVTN010000178.1 GCA_947170415.1 uncultured Lachnospiraceae bacterium
GAACAGATTTCAAGGAAAAGACCATTGAGAGCACTTTTGTTTACGAGCTCCTGATTTTTCTCACCCAGTGAACGGGACAAAAGTGATGAAAAACCGACACCAAGACCCGTAGCAAATGCGATCATAAGTGTCTGAACAGGGAAGATAAGTGAGACAGCAGTAAGGGCGTGCTCATTTATCTGTGATACGTAGATGGAGTCGACGATATTGTACAATGCCTGAACCAGCATCGAGATCATCATCGGTACTGACATGACCAGGATCAGCTTACTGACCGGCATGGTCCCCATCTTGTTTTCTTTTATTTCTGACATTTTATTTTCCTCCAACAGTTTTATAAGTATATCATGATGTACGGACTAAAGGAAAAAAATCCGAATGTCCCGGTAATGTATCAAAAAAGAAACATAAATTGTTAGCACTCGATATTGACGAGTGCTAACAACGGTGGTATAACATAATCACAGCAAACAAAAAGCTGAAACAAACGAGGCGACAATAAAGACAAAGAATACCGGGGATACGAAATACCCGGTTCAGATTAAAAACAGGAGGTAGAAACCATGTTAGTACCGAATCTTTTTTATGATAATTTCACAGATGACTTTTTCAACAGCGTATTTGATGCACCTGCGTCAAAGGTCAGCAGGGGTTCAAGCCTTATGCATACAGATATAAGAGAAAATGGCACTCAGTATGAGCTTCTGATCGAGCTTCCGGGTTATAAAAAGGAAGAGCTTCAGGCTGAGCTGAAAGACGGATATCTTACAGTAAGCGCAGAGCATAAAGCAAAGGCAGAGGAAAAGGACAGCGTAAAGTACCTTAGACGTGAGCGTTACAGTGGACGCTGCAGCAGAACTTTCTATGTAGGTGACAACCTCACAGAGAATGACATCCACGCAAAGTTTGAGGATGGAATCCTTACTCTGAGCCTTCCAAAAGAAGAAGCAATGAAAAAGGTGGAAGAAAAGAAATTTATCTCTATCAATTGAGCATAAAGAAGAATAAAGATAAACTCCGGAGAAATGAAAAATCTCCGGAGTTTTTGTCGTATTTTCGTAAACTCGATTTTTTCACATGTTCATGGGATAATAAGAATCGCGTGAGCTGCGTTTCTGCAGCAATGATTTACCTGAAAGGATTCTTATGAGTGATTTTTTACAATTGATCCATGTACCGGATAATATTTTTACGGAAGCACTTGTCTGGACGATATTGATCCCGCTTTTGGTGATCGCAGCCGGAAACATCATACGGGCATTTAACAGCATGATAACAACAGGACTCAGCAGAGTGATCGGAGCCGGGCCGGCATTTGTGGTCAGGAACTATGTGACTTATCCCGGAACTATCCATCATGAATTCGCTCATGCACTGCTCGCAACGGTGACGGGAGCAAAAGTGACGAGTATTACGCTTGTGCCGAGAGGACAGACATTAGGTCAGGTGGAACTTATCCCAAGAGGAAATATTTTTCTTAGATCCCTCCAGCTCTCTATATCAGCGGTTGCTCCGGTGATATGCGGAGGAATAAGTCTGAGTCTTATGTACATGTTTTTGTGGCAAAGGCTTACGGAGTGGTGGCATTATCCCCTCTTTATATACTTTTTTGTAAGCATACTTTTTCACATGACCATGAGTACGCAGGACCTGAAAAACTTTGTAAAAGGGCTGATTCCTTCATTGATCGTGATATATGTTGTCACACTGGCAGTGTTAGTCTTTTGACCGGTTACCTTTTTTGTTACAATAGGGGAATATTAATGATAAGATGGGGGACCGGCGAAATGGCTGACACCGGAAAAAAGAAGGCTGATAAGAATAAGACTATAGATTTTACGCTGGAAGAAGGACAGGAATATCTGGATAGAGTTCTGGATTTTGAAAAAGAATGCGGAAAAACAGTATCGATAAACGACTTGATCGACCATACGATCCTCGGAGATTCCCTAAAAGTTCTGGAGGCGATACCGGATGAATCGGTGGATCTCTTAATTGTAGATCCGCCCTACAATTTGGACAAAGATTTTAACGGAAAGAAATTTCGTAAGAAAAGAGATGAGCTTTACGCAGAATACACGGAAAGCTGGCTCCTGGCAGTGAGACCTCTTCTGAAAAAGAATGCATCGATCTATGTCTGTTGTGACTGGGAATCGGGAATGATAATCGGACCGCTTATTGCTAAATACTTTCAGATAAGAAACCGTATTACCTGGCAGAGAGAAAAAGGCCGCGGAGCCATGACAAACTGGAAAAATGGCATGGAGGACATCTGGTATGCAACGGTGTCCGGAGATTACCAGTTCCATGTAGAGGATGTAAAGGTCAGGAGAAAGGTTATGGCGCCTTACCGTCAGGATGGCAAGCCGAAGGACTGGGAGGAAACCGGAGAGGGAAATTTCAGAAACACCTATCCCTCAAATTTTTGGGATGATATTTCGATCCCCTACTGGTCCATGCCGGAAAATACCGCTCATCCGACACAGAAACCGGAGAAACTCCTTGCGAAGCTTATACTTGCAAGTTCCTCTGAGGGAGATCTGGTACTTGATCCTTTTGCGGGTTCAGGTTCTACTGCAGTTACCGCAAAGAAACTGGGAAGGCATTTTATAGGGATCGAGCAAAATCCGCTTTACTGCGCATGGGCAGAGAAACGACTCGAAATGGCAGATACCGACAGCTCTATCCAGGGTTACACTGATGGCGTATTTTGGGAACGAAATACAGCGCAGCAGCAAAAGATCAGGAGACGGGCAAATAAAGACTGATAAAGA
>CAMVTN010000179.1 GCA_947170415.1 uncultured Lachnospiraceae bacterium
CCGGTGTTTTCGCCGTGAGAGGGCGACGTCTTAGCCTCTTGACCAACGAGCCATAAGTTATCTGCGCTTTTCAAAATCTTTTGTTCCGCGTCAGACGCAAGAAAGATAATACCTCGTATTTGGAATTAATGCAAGCACTTTTTTTAATTTTTTTAAAAATTTCTCCAATTTAATTTTTATTATATTCCAAAACCCAGTAAATACAAGGGTTTGCAGCATTTTAATTTTAGAATTATTTTTTCAGAAATCATATTTTTTGAGGGAGATTTTTAGTCTCCCTCATCAAAAATTTTATATGTTTTTTTCTCAGCCTATAAGATCAAACAGACTTAACTGGTTACTGTCCGGGATATTTCCGAGAAGTCCCAGTTCTTTTAACTTATCTGCTTTGTTTCTTGAGCATCCTGTACGGATACAGAAATCATCAACTGACAGGAATTCTCCCTTATCCGCAGCATTTGTGATTGCGTTTACGAGATCATCCGCATCTTTTCCACCCATTCCGGGTACGGTATTGAGCGCCGGCATGATACGCTTATCATCTACCTGACGGAAATATTTCGCATCGACCGTATTAAGATCTATCGGCGCAAAATCAAATCCACGAGCGTACATTTCCAGAACCAGATTCATGTTTCGGATAGTATCGAGCTCGGTAGCGGTCATTTTATTTTTGCCGACTTCCTTCTGCTTATCCGTCAATTTTTTCAGTTCTTCCTCGAGTCGTCCCCGTCCGCGGCACATGGTCTCATAGTTCAGTCCGCCTCCGCCCTTTACGGCACGGATCGAGAAAAATGCCGAGTAATACGCAAGGGGTCTGTACACCTTAAACCACGCGACACGCCACGCCATCATAACGTACGCGGCTGCATGAGCCTTAGGGAACATGTACTTTATCTTTAGACAGGACTCGATATACCAATCAGGTACATCGTGTTCTATCATGGCCTCTTTCATCTCAGGCTTCAGTCCTTTACCCTTTCGAACAGACTCCATAGTCTTAAATGAGAGCGCCGGATCCATTCCCTTTGCGATGAGATAGATCATGATATCATCTCGACAGCATATACATTCCGCGAGCTTCAGTCCCTTTTCTTTAATGAGCAGTTCCGCATTTCCCGCATACACGTCTGTACCGTGAGACAGACCAGAAATACGGATAAGGTCAGAAAACGACACGGGTTTCGTGTCCAAAAGCATCTGTATGGCAAAGTCGGTACCATACTCAGGTACACCAAGTGTTCCGGTCTTTACGCCGCCTATATCTTCAGGCTGGATTCCGAGCGCCTCTGTATTTGAGAAAAGCGACATTACTTTTTTATCATCAAGCGGTATTTCCAGCGGATCTACACCCGTAGCATCCTGAAGGAAACGTATCATCGTAGGATCATCGTGTCCGAGGATATCGAGCTTCAGAAGGTTATGGTCGATGGAATGGTATTCAAAATGAGTCGTGATGATATTTGTAGACATATCGTTAGCCGGCTTCTGAATAGGAGTAAAGGAGTAGATCTGCTCTCCTCTCGGCATTACCACGATTCCACCCGGATGCTGTCCGGTCGTTCGGAGTACCCCCTCGCATCCATGCGCTATCCTCTCTATCTCCGCACGTCGTTTATGCTCATTATGACGTTCATCTTCATAGTACTTGAGCACATATCCATACGCTGTTTTTTCCGCAAGAGTACCGATAGTTCCCGCGCGGAAAGTCTGTCCGGCGCCGAAGATTACTTCCGTGTATTTATGCGCCTTTGACTGATAATCTCCCGAGAAGTTCAGATCGATATCAGGCTCTTTGTCTCCGGAGAATCCAAGGAAAGTTTCAAACGGGATATCAAATCCCATTTTCATGAGCTTCGCCCCACATTTCGGACATACGGCATCCGGCATATCACAGCCCGACATACCTCTCATCTGGAAGTCTTTTACAACTTCTGATTCAAAGTCATAGTAATGACATTCCGGACAGAGATAATGCGCTGCAAGCGAATTAACCTCAGTGATACCGGCCATATTTGCGACAAAGGATGATCCTACAGATCCTCGGGATCCTACCAGATATCCATCCTCCACGGATTTCCAAACGAGCTTCTGCGCGATAACGTACATAACAGCGTATCCGTTACCGATAATGGATTTCAACTCGACCTCCAGTCGGTCAGAAACCTGATGCGGAAGATCATCTCCATAGAGCTCACGCGCCTTGTTATAGCAGATGTCTCTAAGCATCTGATCTGAATTTTCGATTACAGGAGGCGCTTTATCAGGTCGCACAGGAGAAATATAATCGATCATATCGGCGATCATATTTGTGTTTGTCAGCACGACTTCACGAGCCTTATCTTCTCCGAGATACATGAACTCCTGCAGCATCTCGTCTGTAGTCCTGAGGTATAAAGGTGCCTGATTATCAGCATCATCAAAACCTTTACCAAACTGTATGATACGCCTGTATATCTCATCCTGAGGATCAAGAAAATGTACATCACAGGTAGCCACAACCGGCTTTTTAAATTCTTCTCCGAGTTTTACTATCCTGCGGTTTATATCCTGCAGGTCTTCTACTGTATCAAAGCCCGAGTCCTCTTTTTCTAAAAGGAACTGGTTATTTCCTATGGGCTGGATTTCAAGATAATCATAAAAATCCACTACTCGCGCGAGATTTTCTTCCGGTATCTCTCTTTCGATCGCACGGAACAATTCTCCTGCTTCACAGGCAGAACCGACAATTATTCCCTCACGATACT
>CAMVTN010000180.1 GCA_947170415.1 uncultured Lachnospiraceae bacterium
ATGACGTAGTTTGCTGCTATCGTCATCCGATCGATTCTATTTCTGTAGCAGAATCAATCTTTCATCATGTGGATGAAACCATTATTGATTCCATCCTGCATCATATGTTTCCGATGACTCCCATACCACCTCATCATCTTGAAGGGTATGTACTGATAGCAGCTGATAAGTATTGTGCGTCTGTTGAAACAGCTTACGGCAAAGATCGCAGTCCCGCAGCGGTTTTCCTTAATTTTATCAAGGAAGAATATGCTCAGCGGATACACGAATCGCATATTCATGAAAAAACACCGCCTGAATTACTTCAGACGGTTATTCCGGATCGCCGAGCAAACGCAGAACATCTGTGGTTGTGATTCATGAATTTTCACTCATCATGGCATCCATAACGGGAAGTGTCCGCTTAAGTGATACAAGCTTGCCGTCCTTCATGAAAGCATGTGTTGATTCACCTATAGTAGTCACTTCTCCGGTCTCGATATTTGTCATTTCATACTCGAGTGCCAGCTTTACGCCATTGTATTTTTTTACAGAGACTTCGATATCGACAGTCTCTCCGTACAGGACAGGTTTCTTATATTTCACATTTATGGAAACGACCGGTGAGATAACGCCCAGTCTCTCCATCTCCGCATAGTCAACACCAAGAGATGCCATCCACGCCATCCGCGCCTCCTCCATCCATCTCACATAATTTGAATGGTGGATTATCGCCATCTGATCAGTCTCATAATAATTTGCAGCTCTTCTGTAGACAAAATTTTTCTTTTCCTCTTCCATCTTTAATCCTTTTTTTCTAAAATATTTTATAATGACAGGGTTCAAAGTAAAAAAACCGATTGAGCTTGCTCAAAAAGGATTTTTTATCAGTGCATTTTCATTAGATGATACCACAAAATTCAGGAGGAAATATATGAACTATCAGGAAAAGTACGAAAATTGGCTTAAATGCCTGCCGGAAGGAGATCCGCTTAAGGACGAACTCCTCACAATAAAGGAGAACGAAGCAGAAAAGGAAGACCGCTTCTATCAGAATCTGTCTTTTGGAACTGCGGGACTCCGTGGAAAAGTCGGTGCAGGAACAAACAGGATGAATTTCTATACTGTTGGAAAGGCCAGTCAGGGAATCGCAGATTTCATTGTGTCTCACGGTCAGGAAGCAATGGACCGCGGCGTTATAATTGCTCATGATCCAAGACACTTTTCAAAAGAATTCTCCGAGCTCGCAGCAGGTATCTTTGCGGCAAACGGCATAAAAGTGTACACTTTCCCGGCTCTCCGCCCTACACCGGAGCTTGCGTTCATGATCAGAAAACTGCACACTATCTCCGGTATAAATATCACAGCCTCCCATAACCCACGCGAATACAACGGCTACAAGGCATATTGGGATGACGGATGTCAGGTTTCATCAGATATAGCAGATGGCATGACAGAAAAGATAAATGCCGTAGACATCTGGAACGGTGTAAAAAAGCTCGCATACGAAGATGGAATAAAGAACGGTATGATCACTGTTCTCGGTGAAGAATATGACCGTGCGTACCTTGACCGTATCGAATCCCTTGCGATCCACGAGGGTGATGAGCTTGATCTCACGATCCCATTTGTTTATACCCCGCTAAACGGATGCGGCTCCATTCCTTTCCGTGAAATGCTGAAAGACCGTGGTTTCACAAACTTCAAGATAGTTCCGGAACAGGCTGATCCCGACCCTGATTTCACAACAGTAGGTTATCCTAATCCCGAAGATCCGAAAGCGTTTAAGCTCAGTGAACAGTACGGCAGAGAATTTAATGCAGAACTCCTGATGGCAACCGATCCCGATGCAGACCGTTTTGCTATAGAGATCCGTGATAACGATGGGAACTACATACCTCTTAACGGAAATCAGACTGGATACATCCTCGTAAACTACGTGCTCGAAGGTCACAAAACAGCCGGTACTCTTCCTGAAAAGGGCGCTATCGTGAGATCCATAGTGACATCCACTCTATCAGACATCATCGCAAAGGACTACAATGTAGCTATGTTTGAATCTCTCACAGGATTTAAGAATATCTGCGGTCAGATCCCTATGCTTCACGAAAAAGGTTACACCTACCTCTTTGGATATGAAGAATCTGTAGGCTACGCTGCATGTGAGGATATTCGTGATAAAGACGGTATTTCCGCAGGTATGCTCGTTGCTGAAGCAGCTGCTTACTACAAAAAACAGGGAAAGACTCTTTGGGATGTTTTGCAGGATATCTATGCAAAGTACGGATTCTTTGCAGAGGATGAACCAAATATCATTTTGGAGGGTATCCCCGGCGCAGAGCGTATACAGCGCATGATGAAATGGTTCCGTGAAAACCTCCCTGAAACCGTTGCTGGATCAAATGTCTCAAAGGTCATCGACTACATCAACGGATATGAGACTATCCCTCCTCAGAATGCACTGCGCTTATTCCTGGATAACGGTTCATGGTTCGCGATCCGTCCGAGCGGCACAGAGCCAAAGATCAAGTTCTACTTCTACTCCGATCAGGACTCAAGAGAAAAAGCCCTCGCTGTAAATAAGGCTATAAAAGATGAAATACTTGGACTTATCAATTCTGTAGACTAACCGAGATATCGACTTTACAAATACCTAAAAAGAGCACTGCCCTCATATAATACAGGGTAGTGCTCTTTTCGCGTTTCATAAGTTTAATGATGTCAGGGTCAAAAGGTCAAAATCCGATTGTGCTTGCACAAAGAGGATT
>CAMVTN010000181.1 GCA_947170415.1 uncultured Lachnospiraceae bacterium
GTGCTGTCTCAGGACGAAGATATACTGTGTTCTTTGCATCCTCTGTAACACCCTGGAATGTCTTGAACATCAGGTTGAACTGACGGATATCTGTGAAGTTGTGCTTACCGCAGGTAGGACATCCGATGCTGTGCTCTTTCACATAGTTCATCATCTCATCATTTGTCCATCCATCAACAGATGAATCAAGCTCTACGCCGTTCTCTGCTGCCCAGTCCTCAATGATTTTATCTGCACGGAATCTCTCGTGGCACTCCTTACAGTCGATCAACGGATCTGAAAAGCTCTTGATATGACCGCTGGCGACATATGTCTGAGTGTTCATGAGAATGGCGCAGTCAACACCAACATTATATCTGTTACCTGTTACGAATCTCTGCCACCATGCTTTCTTCACGTTGTTCTTGAGCTCAACGCCGAGGTTTCCGTAGTCCCATGTGTTTGCGAGACCACCGTAGATCTCAGATCCGGGATAGATAAAGCCTCTGCCCTTTGCCAGTGTCACGATCTTGTCCATTGTCTTTTCAAATGCCATTGTTTTTCTCCTCTTATACCTTTCTCCGCCGCGTGGTTTCGTGACGGGATCAGCAGATTTCTATCATCACGCAAAATGCGCAACTAACTTAATAAGTGATAACGACAGGATTTTCTCCGCTTTTTACGGTAGCCTGCTTTGAACGAACCGGTGTTACGTTCTTACTGATATATTTTATCTTTTTAGGGGTAACGACTGATGTGTCGTCATTTATGATAACTGCATGTCCCTTTAATCCGGCGATCTCATCTGTTTTTAACGATGTGCTTCCGTCAACAGTAGAGAGTTTCACGCCTAATGAGGACAATTCAGATGTATCCTCTGAAAGATCCAGGATCTTCAATTCTTTATTATTAAAATTTGAGTAATCGTCAGCTGATGCATAGTCAACTGTCATGGTAACATATCCATTCTTAAAATTAAGTCCGGATAATTTGACCGCATTTTCTTCGTCTTTTCCTTCATTGTAGGACGCGATTTCTTCCTTAGCCATGTCCTGAAGACCATTTGAATCGTATTTATCAGTATCGAAAGAATCAACTGTGATCTCGGTAAGCGACCCGTCAGAATGGATCTCTATCTCATTTCCTTCGTTTTTTGTATTCTTTCCGAGTCCGGACAATGCACCGACGAGTTTCACTCCGCCAAAGCCTATCGCTCCAACCACCACAAGAAGGATCAGAGCAAACACGATCCTCGCCGTATATGCCTTGATCCTTCTAAGTTTCTGACGTTTACTTTTTCTTTTACGTTTCACTTTTTTCACCGCCACCAATCTGCCTGATATTTTTTCGGCAGAATACTCATAAGCCCAGTTTTTTACACTCGCATCAATGTATTATAATCCGTACTATTTTATATTTCAAGCGCAAGGACTTTAACACATCCCCATCTCCTGCATGATCTCAAGACTCCGAAATCTTGCTCTGAGGAAATTCTGCGTGTAATCACGCGTCAGTACGATAAATTCCCTTAGAACTTCATCATTCACCTGGAACGAAAAAACTTTAAGGGGCGGTGTCTGCATGATGAATGAAACGGTATGAACCGTTCCGGGAAGAAATGTCCTGTTATTCGGGATTCCCGGAAATTCACCATTTAACTGTATCGCTTTTATTTCAAAAGTACCCCGGATGAGCCGCGCATCCATATTTTTCTTAAGGAGTGCCGTGAGAGCTGCATAAACAAGCTTTAAGAGAGCCATACCGTCATCATTTTCCCTTGAATAGTAATCTGCGATCTCGAGAAAATATGATCCCAGATAAAATGCTTCCAGATCGGTCCTAAGCCCCTCAAAGTAATTGTTTATCTCTACGTCCTTAAGATTATATGCGCTTCTGCCCTCTTTCAACCGAAACATTCCAAAAGTAAAGGGCTCTGTAGCCGCCATGAAACGGTTGCCCGTTCTCCTTACGCCATGGGCGAAAACCGTTATTTTCCCGCGTTCTGACGTAAGAAGTGTAAGCCGCCTGTCGTATTCGGAATAATCGGCACTTTTTAGGACAATGCCGTGAACCTCTGTAAAATCCTGTACCATTTGCTGACCATTATTCCAGAGCTCAGCGGTCCTGCAGATCCTTTGCGCTGTATCCAAAGGCTCTCATCTGCTTCTCGTCATCTCTCCAGTCCTTACGAACCTTTACCCAAAGTCTGAGTGTTACTCTCTTATCGAGCAGTTTCTCTGCTTCCAGACGGGCTCCTGTGCCTATCTTTTTAAGCATCTGTCCTGCTTTTCCGATGATTATTCCCTTATGAGAATCTTTCTCACAGTAGATCGTCGCATCTATCATCCAGATCTTCTGCTTTTCTTTCATGCTGTCGATCTCAACAGCAATACCGTGAGGAACTTCCTCTGAAAGATTTCTGAGCGCCTGCTCACGGATGAGCTCTGCAACGATATTTCTCTCGGTTTCATCAGTTACGGTTTCTTCGTCATAGAACGGTTCACCGTAAGGAAGCCTCTGGAATACCGCATGAAGAAGCTCGTCTTTATTTATACTGTGCTTTGCGGATACCGGAATGATCTCCTCGAACTGCATGAGGTCCTTATACGCCTCTATTACCGGCGGGATAAGCTCATTTTTTACAGTATCGATCTTGTTGATAACAAGGATCACCGGCACATTTGCTTTCTGCAGAACCTCTGCAATGTGCTTCTCTCCTGCACCGATAAA
>CAMVTN010000182.1 GCA_947170415.1 uncultured Lachnospiraceae bacterium
CCTGTGTATTTGAAACTATATCATATACGCTCTTTAGGTTGGTCGGTGCCGGCTGTCCATCTATCTCTGAGGTGATCCATTTTCCGATGATCAGTTTCTCTACATCTTCCTGAGTAACCTCTGCAGGTGATGCGCTTTCCTCTGCTGCGGTTTCAGCAGTAGTCTCAGCAGTTGTCTCAGAAGTCTCCTGAGCAGGTGCTTCAGCAGCTTCCTGAGCCGGAGCTTCTACGGCTTCTGAAGAAGGTACTTCCTGGACCTCCTTTGACTTTGCTCCGCAGGCACAAAGTGCCAGAGTAAGCGTCAATGCAAGCATCAGTGAGATAAGTTTTTTCATTTTAATATCCTCCGTTTTTATGATTTATACTTACAGCTTTATTAGGATTTTATATACGGAAAAATCTATAAGATTGATCCTTGTCACTCAAAAATGGTATATATTGAATATTTATTACTGTAACATAGTATTTTACATGAAATTCTGCTTTTTCGCCACGTGTCTACAACGACTTTTTTACCAACTAACTCCTTCCATATTGTTCTTCAGGAATTCCTACAATTCTAAAAAACTCATGATATACTAAACAAAAGGCGACGATTTTTCAAAAAAGCCATGTCCCCATGGGGACAATAAAGCTGAGGATCAGGATGAAATACTTATCAACAACTGAGATCGCAAAAATATGGGGAGTCTCCAGAAAGACCGTCACGCGATATGCAGCCGACGGAAAAATAGAAGGAGCTTATCTGGTAGGAAATACCTGGATGATTCCGGCAACAGCCCAAAAAGAAGGCTCTATTTTACCGGTATTCAAAGTTTTTCTTTTCCATAAAACCTCTCCACAGTCGATAACAAACGCCATAATGATTATATGGTATTATCAGCCCCTTCGCCACAATAAAAATACAATTGTACTTGATCGCACATATCTGCGGCACATATCTGTATAAACAGGTATATTGCTTTGTGTTTTTTCCTATGTTATCATCTTTCGTGCAATTATATACACTACTTTGCCTTCCGGATCCGTGACATGAAACCGCTCTTCGCCATCCCTTACCTTTTCAAGTGCATCATGAAATACATTCGGGCCAATGATTCAGTGTCGTCAGTTTTTCCTTGCTTACTTCCAGAATGTTTAACATATTCTTCGTCTCCTTTTTTACGTCCTTTCGGCTTTCATTTTATGCTTACACTCATACATTTCCTGATCAGCTATTCTTTCCAAATCATGGATCGAATATTCCTGACCGGATCTGCAGATGGCATGTCCGTATGCAAAACAAAGCGGAAAATCCCCCTGTTCGGATGCATTGAACTCATCAACCTTTCTGTTAAGGTCTTTGACAACATCCCGGTATGCAGACTCGGGATCATCACCGTATATGATCGCCAGGAACTCATCTCCTCCCACGCGATAAGCTTCTCCCCTGTCTCCGACAGAGTCTTTTAATATATTGGCGGCAGCCTGTATGAACCGGTCTCCGTCTTCATGACCGAGGTTATCGTTAACCTTCTTGAGATAGTTAAGATCAAGAGACATGATAGCGAAGGAAAAGCTATCCTCTCCGTCTTCTCTTGCCTTGATCAGTTTCCCTGTAAGTTCAGCCTCCTTTTCAATATATGCTCCTTTATTCAGAAGGCCTGTCATGGCATCCGTTATGGACTTTATCTTATACTTTTCCATCTCCAGAGCCCGCTGATGAGTGATGATTGAGTCCCTGAGAAGGAAGATGAGCACTATCGCTATAAATATGATGTAGCTGATCCGGGATATCCTTCCCCAGTCAGTCATATGTCTTCCGGCCATGGCATATATAAGCAGATCCACCCAGACCACTCCGCCCAGGATCGGGATGGACGCAAGAAGATACACCGTGAATCTGTTTCCTTTGTTTGCTTTGTTGTACCTGATTTCCCTGAAAAGCAGTACTATAGCCATGATGGAATCAAACGTCTGAATAAGAGCCGACAAATACCATAATCTGTAGAACGACAGGATATTAAGCATGGTCCCTACTGTTTCTACGAACAGCAAAACCACCGTAATATACCCGATCACATGAGAAAAGTGCTTATGAGGCGCCTGGGTCATGTAGTCGATCTGAAGTGCGACAAAATAACCCATGATAAGACATAGCGCATATTTTAATGTTGTCCAAAGTTCAGGACGACCGGTAAGGATCTGGATCATCTGTGTCTCGATCAAAAGTACAAGACCCGTCGTCAATGAGACGGCGCCCCAGGCGTATAGGGTGTTCTTCCTTTCACGCTTTGTGCCCACGTCAAACATAGCATAGACTATTATCGCAAAGCCAAAGAACAAGATGAATACACTGCCTATGAACATAGGCATCCTGGATCTTACTGTGGATGCGACGTACTCTGCCGCGTTTTCAAGACGCATCTCGAGAACAAATGCCGAATACTCCGTGGGGGGTGATCTCCATGGAGATCACATTTGATCTGTCTGTATGGCGCAACGAAACCACATGATACGACAGCCCGATATCCGTACCGGAAAGATTTGCCGCATTTTGGTCATATTCGCCAAGATCATACTCTGCCCCCTCCGGGGTGGTCGCAAAAAGACGGAAGTTCATTCCTCTGCTGAAAAAGCAAAGGGATTCGTCACCGACAAGATCAACTTCCTCCGGTATCCTGTAATGAAATATCATCTCTTTACCAACATCATCCTCGGTAAAGAGAT
>CAMVTN010000183.1 GCA_947170415.1 uncultured Lachnospiraceae bacterium
TAACCTCGTATCGCTGGATTTAATGCTTTTCCATAACGTCTGTCATATGCCTGTTCTTTTATTTTAAACTGTAACTCATTTTAAGTTACATACCAAATATTTTTCTGTTCGATATTGTTTGGTTATCACACAACCAATAACACGGAAAAAAGTTTGTCGTTGGCACTCAAAATAATTCATGCTACTATCACATCGTAAAACACATTTGCAAATGTTCCGGTAACACAACAACCATTACATTCCGTAATTGATCCGCACAGAGTTGAAAAGCCTATGCCCTCAAAACTTATTCCGTATACTCAAAACCGAATATGCCTTGATCTTCCTGACATCTCATCAGATAAATGGAGTGACTTTCGTCGCGAGTATGAGCAGGGAAAAACGTTAAAACAGATTGCTCTTGAATATCACTGCGATCCGAGGACGGTTCGTAAATGTCTCTTCCTCAATCAAGGAAGCAATGACATCGGAAAACAGCACTGTGCGAAAAAGCTTACTGCTTATTTGCCTATGATCGATAAGCTGTATCGAAAATACACCGGCATCGACGGCTCCGAAGCCTCTTCTCCGGACACAGATGGTAAAGCTGTCGCATCCAATCATCCGTCATCTTCAAAAGGATCGCGCGGCAAAGAGTACGGAATATGCAAAATCAGTAAGCTGATCACAGATCAAATCACAGCAGCAGGATACACCGGCAGTGAACGGACCGTAAGGAATTACCTGAGTAGCCGCTTTATCTCCATTCAACCGGACACCAGCAGAAAGGATGACCGTAAATGATAACAATAAAAACCACCCCCAACAGATTTGGAATATCTCTTCAGGGCGACTATCTGGACCTTAATGCTCTCTATGACAGCTTAGTCAGATATCTTGAATTATATATGGCAAATAACAAATTCTACCCGTATCATGAGTATGAATACCTGCTCTCCCTTAACTACGACATACGTCATGCATATATGGGTACGAGAGATGTGGAAATCAAAGAAAACAATGCCTCCGAAGTAGGTGTTATTGCCGAGAGTATATTTAGCATTTCCGATCAGAGTAAGAAGGATTTTTCAGCAATACGCCGGAAACATAAGAACGGAAACCTTTACTTCGGCGTTAAGATTGTCTATCCTATAGCATTCCACTATCTTATTAGTCTGAGTGAGATAACCTATGAAGACCCTGCTTCTGACTGGTTCGAAAATCTTCCGGATCATATGTCTGACTATAACATGATTCATGCAAATAGAGACAGGTCTATTATTCACCATTTTATTTCACTGCTTTGGGAAAACATTGAAGAATTACTTGGAAGCGAGAATGCACTTACAGCCATGGAATACTATGAGAATAATGAAGAGTTCATACTGACTCCTTCTCTGTACACAGATACACTCATCCACTGGCAACTTGCACATTTTAGCAAACTTTCCGAAGAGGACAAAAGGCTGTTCCTTCTCAAATCTCTTTATGAAATCATAGATGTGGAGGACTTGTTGCAATTTCCAAATGATTATAAGCTGGCATACAAACATTATAAAGAAGCATCAGAATCAATTAAGAAAAATGGGCTTCCTGCCTTTCCTGAAAAGAATACCTTTTATCAGTTACTGGATGAACTTCTTTCGACCGGCGAACCTCTTTATGAATCAACATTTGATGCATTTCTGAAAACGCATTATGGTGCGATTATGAATGAAAATCCAGAAATGTGACACTCTTTTCATTGAGCAAGACGGAAATACGACAAATAACTTATCGTCGTATTTCCGTCGGAGTTCTTCGAAGGTAGAGGGCTTATCCTAACTTCTTGCAGAACTCACTCATCTTCTTCTCATTCATTGGATCCGGCTTCGCCTTCGGATCAATCAGAACCAGTTCTGCCTCCAGTTCCTGAATGCCGAGCGCCGCTTTCAGCTTTTCAAATGCCTTCTCAGCTCCCGAACCGCTCTGACAAGCAAATGCAGCGATGTGCTTCCCGGAAAGCTCATTATCTTTAATAAACGTGCGAATCGGTGGAGTTACATTGCCTGCCCACACCGGGAACCCGAACACGATCCTGTCGTAAGAAGATGCGTCAAATGTGTACGGCTCAAGTTCCGGAGTTTCAGCCATGACAGCGCTCTTCCCTCCCCAAAAGAACTTTCGAAAACCCTTCTTGGGATATGTTTTGACGGGTTTGATGCGAAGCACGTCGGCTCCGATTTTGGATGCTATCTTTTTTGCTGCATAATGCGTGTTGCCTTCCAATGTGTAATATACGATTAATGTTTTCATTTTTCGCGACACCTCGTTATTCTAAGTATTTAATCATACATCCATTAATACTTCATACACTCCGCCAACCTTTCATAGGTCTTCCGAAATGAATCGTCATCCTGTAATCCCGCTAATTCATACCCCATCTCATTAAATAGAGCATAAAACTCTTCCTTATCAGTCCCCTTAGCGTCTTTCTGACCATCGATGAATAATTCCGCCTGTGCACATAATTCATCACGATGCTTTTTTGCATTATCTGTTTTCTCTTCTGGCACCTCATCGGAAGTATCAGAAAAAGACTTCGGACGATCATTCACTGTATGCCCATCACGCAGCCATTCATCATAAAACTGTGATGCTGACATCCAGCCTATGGTCTCTGTAAGTCCTGCTGCTGTCGCCGTGTTTATAGCATTTCCAAATCCAGGTA